>NZ_LDNX01000008.1:0-18363 GCF_001027955.1 Kocuria sp. SM24M-10
CGAGGAGATCCACGAGGCCCTGTGCGACCTCCACGACGCCGGGTGCGACATCATCACGCTCACCCAGTACCTGCGCCCCTCCCCCCTCTTCCACCCCATCGACCGGTGGGTGAAGCCGGAGGAGTTCGTGGAGCTCTCCCGGATGGCCGAGGAGATCGGCTTCCTGGGCGTCATGGCGGGGCCGATGGTCCGGTCCTCGTACCGTGCCGGGCGGCTGTGGGCCCGGGCGATGGAGAAGTCCGGCCGCGAGATCCCCGCCCACCTGGCGCACATCGAGGACGAGGGCTCCGCCTCCCAGGAGGCGTCCTCCCTGGTGCAGCGCCTGCGCTGAGCCGGGTCAGGTCACGGCACCTCCCACCCGCTAAACTGGAGGACGGACCACTGCCACCGCACCACAGGACGAGGTCTCACCGTGTCACCTTCCCACGCCAAGTCGCGCCCCGCGTCGCGATCCACCTCCTCCGGGAAGCCCACGGGGAAGCCGAGCGGGAAGCCGACCCGGGCGCAGAGGCGCGAGGCGAAGAAACAGCGGAAGGCGGCCAAGGGCCCCGGCTTCCTCGGGCAGATCAAGCAGGTCTTCAAGATGACCCGCGAGGTCGAGCCCAACGTGGGCTGGTGGATGCTGCTGATCGGGCTCGGCGTGCTCCTGGTCTTCCTGCTCGTCGGCGCCCTGCTCGGCAACTGGATCACCGGGCTGCTCATCGGCCTGCCGTTCGCGCTGCTCTCCGCCTCGTTCTACCTGTCCCGGCGGGCCGAGCGCGCCGCGTTCGCCCGGATCGAGGACCAGCCCGGGGCCGCAGGGGCGGCCCTGTCCGCCCTGCGCCGCGGCTGGATCGTGGAGGAGCAGCCGGCCGCGATGGACCCGCGCACCCGCGACCTCGTCTTCCGCGCCATCGGCCGTCCCGGCGTGGTCCTCGTGACCGAGGGCCCCGCCGGCCGGGTCGACAAGATCGTCTCGAAGGAGCGCCGCCGGATCGGCCCCGTGATCCAGAACGTGCCCATCCACGTCATCAAGACCGGCAAGGGCGAGGGCCAGGTGCCCCTGCGCGAGCTGTCCAAGCAGATGAAGAAGCTCGACAAGAAGCTCACCCAGCAGGAGGTGCAGACGGTGCACAAGCGGATCAGCACGCTCGGCAACCGCCTGCCGATCCCCAAGGGCGTCGACCCGATGCGCGCCCGCCCGGACCGCAAGGCCATGCGCGGCCGCTGAGCCGACCGACGACGGAGCCCCCGCCTTCCCACGGAAGGCGGGGGCTCCGTCGTCGGGGCGGCACCGCTCAGCGGGTGCGGACGAGGATCGTGTCCGCGGCCCGGTCGTGCAGGCCGCGCTGGTCCGGGTCGAAGACCACGGGCGGGATCAGCAGGCACAGCAGCAGCGAGCGCACCACGGCCCGGGCGAACCCGGCCGGGCGCCCGTCCAGCGTCTGCACCTGCAGGCCCGTCACCCAGTGCCCCGGGGTGTGCCCGGTGGCCCCGACCAGCAGCACGTTGAGCAGGAGCAGCAGGGCGAGGGTCACGAGTCCGTGCCGGTTCCACTGCGGGGCCAGCCACGCGGCGAGCGCCCAGCACAGGTACCAGTCCAGGGCCAGGGCCACGAGCCGCCGCCCGAGCCGGCCCACCGAGCCCGGCCCGGCCGCCGGGCGCCCCAGGCGCTGCCCCGGGTACTGCCGGGGGCCGGTCCCCGGGCCCTCGAGCCAGGAGCCGACGTCACGTCTGTCGATCATCCCCCCAGGGTATCGGGGCGATCTCGCCTAGACTGACGCCAGACCGTGGCTCTCCCGGGCCGTGCCGTGTAACACCGAGGAAACACCCGGGACACGGAGCCTTAATGCCGGGTCCGTAGCGTTGACCCCGGAAAAGGACGCCGCACGAACGTCTCGGCACGGCGGTCCAGCCCATCTGAGAAGGGAAACAGCACATGTTCCAGACACCCGAGGAAGTCCTGGCGTACATCAAGGACGAGGAGATCGTCTTCGTCGACGTCCGGTTCACGGACATGCCCGGCGTGCAGCAGCACTTCAACCTCCCGGCCAAGTCGGTGGACGACGACTTCTTCGTGCACGGACAGCTGTTCGACGGCTCCTCCATCCGTGGCTTCCAGGGCATCGCCGAGTCGGACATGCAGCTGATCCCGGACCCGACCTCCGCGTTCGTGGACCCCTTCCGCGTGGAGAAGACCCTCGTGGTGACCTGCTCGATCGTGAACCCGCGCACCGGTGAGCCCTACCACCGCGACCCCCGCGGCGTCGCCGAGCGCGCCGAGGCCTACATGGCGTCCACCGGCATCGCCGACATCGCCAACTTCGCCTCCGAGGCCGAGTTCTTCATCTTCGAGGACGTCCGCTACGACGTCCAGCCGCAGGGCTCCTTCTACGCCATCGACTCCGACGAGGCCGCGTGGAACACCGGCCGCAAGGAGGAGGGCGGGAACCTGGGCAACAAGACCGCCACCAAGGGCGGCTACTTCCCGGTCTCCCCCGTGGACAAGCAGGCCGACCTGCGCGACGCGATGTGCGTCGCCCTGGACGAGGTCGGCCTCCAGGTCGAGCGCTCCCACCACGAGGTGGGCGGTCCCGGCCAGGCCGAGATCAACTACCGGTTCAACACCCTCACCAAGGCCGCCGACGACCTGCAGAAGTTCAAGTACGTCATCAAGAACACCGCGGACGCCTTCGGCAAGTCGGCCACGTTCATGCCCAAGCCGGTCTTCAACGACAACGGCTCCGGCATGCACTGCCACCAGTCGCTGTGGAAGGGCGGCGAGCCCCTCTTCTACGACGAGAAGGGCTATGCGGGCCTGTCCGACCTGGCCCGCTGGTACATCGGCGGTCTGCTCGAGCACTCCTCCGCCGTGCTCGCGTTCACCAACCCGACCGTGAACTCCTACCGCCGCCTGGTCAAGGGCTTCGAGGCCCCGGTCAACATGGTGTACTCGCAGGGCAACCGCTCCGCCGGCATCCGCATCCCGATCACGGGCACCAACCCGAAGGCCAAGCGCCTCGAGTTCCGCGCCCCGGACCCCTCGTGCAACCCGTACCTGGCGTTCGCCGCCCAGCTGATGGCGGGCCTGGACGGGATCCGCAACCGCATCGAGCCGGCCGACCCGATCGACAAGGACCTCTACGAGCTGCCCGCCGAGGAGGCCAAGGACATCAAGAAGGCCCCGGCCTCCCTGGAGGAGGCGCTGCTGGCCCTGGAGGAGGACCACGAGTTCCTGCTGGCCGGGGACGTCTTCACCGAGGACACCGTCCGGTCCTGGATCGAGTACAAGCGCGAGTTCGAGCTCAAGCCGCTCTCCGTGGTCCCGCACCCGCTGGAGTTCTCCCTGTACTACGGCGTCTGACTCCCGCGGCCCCCGAGTCGTCGGCGCAGGCCCACGGGAACGGCCCCGGACCCCTCGAAGGGGTCCGGGGCCGTTCCCGTGGGCGGGCTCCCGCGCGCGGGATGGTCAGTGCCCGTAGAAGATCCGCTCGAACACGGCGCGGGCCTTGCGGGTGGTCCGCAGGTAGTCCTCCTCCAGGAGGCGGGCGCCACCATGGCCGTATCCGCACCAGCGGGCCACCGCCTCGAGGTCCGCACGCTTCGAGGGCAGGGCGTCGGAGCGGCGCCCCGTGCGCAGCACGTTGCCGTTGCGCACCGCGGTGGCCAGGCGCCAGGCGGCGGCCAGGGCCGCGGCGTCCTCGGGAAGGACCAGCCCGTCCTCCTCCGCGGCGCGCAGGGCGCGCAGCGTGCTGGTGGTCCGCAGCCCGGGGACCCGGTGCGCGTGCTGCAGCTGCAGGGTCTGCACGAGCCACTCCACGTCCGAGAGCCCGCCCCGGCCCAGCTTCACGTGCCGGGACGGGTCCGCCCCGCGCGGCAGGCGCTCGTTCTCCACCCGCGCCTTCATCCGGCGGACCTCCAGCAGCTGCGCCTCGGTGAACTCGGCCGGATAGCGGCGGGGGTCGATCACCCGGCGGAACGCCTCGGCCAGGTCGTCGCTGCCGGCCACGGGCAGCGCCCGGGTGAGGGCCTGGAACTCCCACGTCTGGGCCCACCGGGCGTAGTACTCCGCGTAGGAGTCGACGGAGCGCACCATGGGCCCCTGCTTGCCCTCGGGGCGCAGGTCGTTGTCGATCTCCAGCACCCGCTCCGCCACGATGGGCGGGCTGCACGGCGCCTTGAGCAGCTGCACCATCCGCTGCAGCAGGGTCTCGGCCTGCTCCCGGGCGGCGGCCGGGTCCGCGTCCCCCACGGGACCGTAGACGTACATGACGTCGGCGTCCGAGCCGTAGCCGATCTCCCGCCCGCCCTGCCGCCCCATCGCGACGACCAGCACCTCGGCGACGCGGCCGGAGCGGTCGTAGACCTCGCGCTCTGCGGCGTGCAGGGCGCCCAGGATGCAGGCGCGGTCGATGTCGGACAGCGCCTCGGCGACCCGCTCGACGTCGAGCAGCCCGGACGTGTCCGCGAGCGCCACGCGCAGCTCCTCGCGGCGGCGGATCAGCCGGATCATCCGCATCGCCTCGCCCGAGTCGGGGTGCCGGGCCATCTGCGAGCGGATCTCGGTCCACAGGGTCTCGAAGGGGACGGGGCAGAGGTCGTCGTCCTGGCCGAGCCAGGCGGTCGCCTCCGGGGAGTTCTCCAGCAGGTCGGTGACGTAGCGGGAGCTGGACAGGATCTGGCACAGCCGCTCGGCCGCCGCGTTGGAGTCGCGCAGCAGCCGCAGGAACCAGGGGGTGGTGCCCAGGGACTCCGAGAGCCGCCGGAAGCCCAGCAGCCCGGCGTCGGCGTCCACCCCGTCGGCCAGCCAGGACAGGAGCACGGGCAGCAGGGTCCGCAGGATCTCGGCCCGCCGGCTCACCCCGCGGGTGAGGGCCTCGATGTGCCGCACGGCCGCCTTCGGGTCCCGGTAGCCCAGGGCGGCCAGCCGGTCCCGCACCGACTCCGGGGAGAGGCTGGTGTCGCTCTCGGGCAGGTGGGCCAGCGCGGCCAGCAGCGGCCGGTAGAAGATCCGCTCGTGCATCCCGCGCACGTTGCGCTTGACCCTGCGCCACTCCTCGAGCAGCGACTCCGCCGAGGGCCGGGCGGTGTCCGCGGCACCCCGCAGGGACCGGGCCACGGTCACCAGCTCCCGCTCGGCGCGCGGCATGAGGTGGGTGCGGCGCATGCGGTAGAGCTGGATCCGGTGCTCCAGCAGGCGCAGCCACCGGTAGTGCGCGGCGAACTGCTCGCTGTCGCGGCGGCCGATGTAGCCGCCCTCGGACAGCGCGCGCAGCGAGTCGGTGGTGGCCTGGGTGCGGACCCGCTCGTCCGTGCGCCCGTGCACGAGCTGCAGCAGCTGGACGGTGAACTCGACGTCGCGCAGACCGCCGGGGCCCAGCTTGATCTGCCGCTCGGCCTCGGCGTCGGGGATGTTGTCGGTGACCCGGCGCCGCATGGCCTGCACGGACTCCACGAAGCCCTCGCGCGCGGCGCTGCGCCAGACGTGCGGCTCGATCGCCTCCCGGTAGGCCTGGCCCAGCTGCGGGTCCCCCGCGATGGGGCGGGCCTTGAGCAGGGCCTGGAACTCCCAGGACTCCGCCCAGCGCTCGTAGTAGCGCACGTGGGACTCCAGGGTGCGCACCAGCGGCCCGTCCTTGCCCTCGGGGCGCAGGTTGGCGTCCACCTCCCACAGCGGCGGTTCTCCCGCGCGCGCCATGATCGCCCGGGCGGTGCCCGTGGCGAGGGCGGTGGCGATGCTCGTCGCCTCCGTGCCGTCGGGCCCGTCCTCCTCGGGCCCGGCGTCCACGGCCATGACGTGGACCACGTCGACGTCGGAGATGTAGTTGAGCTCCCGTGCCCCGCACTTGCCCATCCCGATCACGGCCAGCCGCACCCGGTCCACGAGCTCGGGGGCCCAGGTCCGTGCCGCCTCGGCCCGGGAGACGGCCAGCGCCGCCTCGAGCGCGGCGGCGGCGAGGTCGGCCAGCTGCCGGCCCACCGCCGGCATGTGGTCGGCCGGATAGAGGGCCCCGACGTCGCGGATCGCGATGCGGGTCAGCTCCCTGCGGTAGGCGACGCGCAGGGCGGTGTAGGCGTCGTCGCCGGTGTCCCCGGCCACCGGGGTCCGGGCCGCGGGGTCGGCGCCCACCGCGCGCAGCAGCGCGGTGCGGAACTGCTCCGCGGGGATCTCCTCCGGCTCGGCGGCGGCCGGCTCCGCGAGCAGGTCGAGGTGCTCGGGCCGGCGCAGCAGGAACTCGCCCAGCGCCTCGGAGGCCCCCAGCAGCCGGAACAGGGTCTCGGAGGCCTCCGGGCCGGCGTTGATCCGCTCGGCCAGCTGGGGCGAGCCCTCCAGCAGACGGACCGTCAGCTGCAGGGCGACGTCGGGCGAGGCGGCCAGCGCCAGGCCCTCCAGCAGCCGGTCCTGGTCCACCGGGGAGAGCTCCGGGAACCCCAGCCAGCGCTGGGCGTTGGCCGTGTCCGCGAAGCCGAGCTTGATGAGCCGGCCGGAGGCGACGGGGTCCGTGGCGGAGGCGGACTGGGGAGGGTGGGTCATGGCGCGCTCCGTCCCGGGCTCAGAGGATGCCGAGGTTGTTCTTGAGCTCGAAGGGGGTGACCACGCGACGGTAGTCGTTCCAGTCCCGGCGCTTGTTGCGCAGGAAGTAGTCGTAGACCTGCTCCCCGAGCAGCTCGGCCATGAACTCCGACTCCTCCGTCTCCCGGATGGCGTCGTAGAGGCTCGAGGGCAGCGGGTTGTGCCCCAGGGCGCGGCGCTCGGCGGAGCTCATCGCGGCGACGTCGTCCAGTTCCACGGGCGGGAGGTCGTACTCGTTCTCGATGCCCTGCAGTCCCGCCGCGAGCAGCGCGGCGTAGGACAGGTACGGATTGGTCGCGGAGTCGATGCCGCGGTACTCGATCCGCGCGGCCTGCACCTTGTCCGGCTTGGACAGCGGCACCCGCACGAGGGCGGAGCGGTTGTTGTGCCCCCAGGAGAGGTAGGAGGGTGCCTCTCCCCCGCCCCAGAGCCGCTTGTAGGAGTTCACGAACTGGTTGGTCACCGAGGTGAACTCCGGGGCGTGCCGGAGGATGCCGGCGATGAAGTGCCGGGCCGTGCGGGAGAGCCGGAACTCGGAGCCGCCGTCGAAGAAGGCGTTGGTGTCCCCCTCGAAGAGGGAGAAGTGGGTGTGCATGCCCGAGCCGGGGTGCTCCGTGAAGGGCTTCGGCATGAAGGTGGCGTACAGCCCCTGGGCCAGCGCCACCTCCTTGATCACGGTGCGGAACGTCATGATGTTGTCGGCCGTCTGCAGGGCGTCGGCGTAGCGTAGGTCGATCTCGTTCTGCCCCGGGCCGGCCTCGTGGTGGGAGAACTCCACGGAGATCCCCACGGCCTCGAGCATGTTGACGGCCTTGCGCCGGAAGTCCTGCACGACGCCGCCGGGCACGTGGTCGAAGTAGCCCTCGTGGTCGACCGGCACCGGCTGGCCCTCGGCGTCGAGGTCCGCGGACTTCAGCAGGTAGAACTCGATCTCCGGGGCGGTGTAGCAGGTGAAGCCCATGTCGGAGGCCTTCTCCAGGACCCGCTTGAGCACCCCCCGCGGGTCCGAGGAGGCGGGCTCCCCGTCCGGGGTGAGGATGTTGCAGAACATCCGCGCGGTGGGCTCGGTCTCCCCGCGCCAGGGCAGGATCTGGAACGTGGAGGGGTCGGGCTGCAGGAGCATGTCCGCCTCGGAGACGCGGGAGAGGCCCTCGATCGAGGACCCGTCGAAGCCGAGCCCCTCCTCGAAGGCGGCCTCCACCTCGGCCGGGGCCAGCGCCACCGACTTGAGGCTGCCGACCACGTCCGTGAACCACATCCGCACGAAGCGCACGTCCCGCTCCTCGATGGTCCTGAGGACGAACTCCTGCTGACGGTCCATGGCTGTGTTCCTCGTCTTCCTGCCCGCGGCCGGGGCCGCGGGCGTGTGCCGTGCCGACACGGGCACGCCTGCTGTCCAGGCCACTCTAACGCGCCCGCCCGGGCCCTCCGCCGGGCGCGCGGAGCCCGCCGGTTAGGCTGGGGCCATGACCCAGGAGACCACCCGCCCGGAGCCGGGCGCGCTCGACGTGCGCCGGGTGCGCACCCACCACCTGCGCGAGGCCAAGCGCCGCGGCGAGAAGTTCACCATGCTCACGAGCTACGACGCGCTCACGGCGGCGATCTTCGACGCCGCCGGCGTCGACACGCTGCTCGTCGGGGACTCCGCGGGCAACAACGTCCTGGGCTACGCCACCACCCTGCCGGTGACCGTGGACGAGCTGCTGCCGCTGTGCCGTGCCGTGTCCGGTGCCGCCGAGCGCGCGTTCGTCGTCGCCGACCTGCCCTTCGGCTCCTACGAGGCCTCCCCGGAACAGGCGGTGACCACCGCGGTGCGCTTCCTCAAGGAGGGCGGGGCGCACGCGGTGAAGCTGGAGGGCGGGGCCTGGTTCGCGCCGCACGTGCGGGCCATGGTCCAGGCCGGGGTGCCGGTCGTGGCGCACCTGGGCTTCACGCCGCAGAGCGAGCACGCCCTGGGCGGCTACCGGGTGCAGGGCCGCGGCGACGCCGCGCAGGCCCTGGTCGAGGACGCCCGCGCCCTCGAGTCCGCCGGGGCCTTCTGCCTGGTCCTGGAGATGGTGCCGGCCGAGGCCGCCCGCGCCGTGGACGCCGCCGTGGACATCCCCACCGTGGGGATCGGCGCCGGGTCCGGGACCACCGGCCAGGTGCTGGTGTGGCAGGACATGCTGGGGCTGCGCCCCGGACGGATGCCCCGTTTCGTGCAGCAGTACGCGGACCTCCACGGGGTGGTCACCGACGCCGTGAGCCGCTACGTCCGGGACGTGCGCACCGGGGCCTTCCCCGGGCCCGAGCACAGCTTCTGAGCCGCGGCGCTCACCCCTCGTCGAAGGCGCGGTCCTCCTCGTCCCACTTCCGGGTGCGCTCCGCCGCGAGCTTCAGGGCGTTCTGCGCCTCCTGGCGCGTGGCGTAGGGACCGAGCAGCTTGCGATAGTCCGACTGCGGGCCCTCCTCGACCTCGTGGGTGTAGACGTTGAACCAGAACTCGCTCATGACCTCTCCTTCCCCGGGCCGCCGGGGCCACCTCGACCGGACCGGCCGGGCACCCGGCGCGTTAGGGTAGATCCTAGGCCCCGACGGGGCCGGCAGACCCGAAGAACCAGGAGGACCAGACCCCCGTGCTCTCGCACAACCTCACCGCTCCCGGCGGCACCGCCCCCGTCGGCGCCCTCGCTCCCGGGTCCCTGAGCCCCCGGCGTCCCGTCCCGGCGTCCATCCCGCGGCCCGAGTACGTCGGCCGGGCCGAGCCCGACGAGGGCCGGGGCGGGAACGTCTACCCGCCCGAGGAGGTCGAGCTGATCCGGGAGGCGGGCCGGATCGCGGCCCGCGCCCTGCAGGAGGCCGGCCGGGCCGCCGTGCCCGGCGCCACCACCGACGACCTGGACCGGATCGCCCACGAGTACCTGTGCGACCACGGCGCCTATCCGTCCTGCCTGGGCTACCGGGGTTTCCCGAAGTCCATCTGCACGTCCCTCAACGAGGTGATCTGCCACGGCATCCCCGACTCCACGGTGCTGGAGGAGGGCGACATCATCAATCTCGACGTCACGGCCTACAAGAACGGCTTCCACGGCGACACGAACCGGATGTTCCTGGTGGGCGAGGTCGACGAGCAGTCCCGCCTGCTCGTCGAGCGCACCGAGGAGGCGCTGACCCGGGCCGTCAACGCCGTCCGGCCCGGCCGCGAGATCAACGTCATCGGCCGGGTGATCGAGAAGTACGCCCGGCGCTTCGGCTACGGCGTGGTCCGCGACTTCACCGGCCACGGCGTGGGCCGGGAGTTCCACTCCGGGCTCATCGTCCCGCACTACGACGCCGCCCCGTCCTACGCCACCCTCATGGTGCCCGGCATGGTCTTCACGATCGAGCCCATGCTGACCCTCGGCACGATCCACTGGGAGCAGTGGGACGACGACTGGACGGTCACCACCAGGGACCGGATGCGCACCGCGCAGTTCGAGCACACGCTGGCCGTGACGGAGGACGGCGTGGACGTGCTGACCCTGCCGTAGACTGCGCACTGATCATCCGACCACGGCCCCGGGAGGACCGCCCCATGACCACACCAGATCGCACCGTCGCGGACGTCCCGCACCGGCGAGTCATCGGTATCGACTTCGGCGGCACCGGGACCAAGGGCGGCATCGTCGACCTGGACACCGGTGAGCTCGTCGGCGAGCGCTTCCGCATCCCCACCCCGCGCCCGGCCACGCCGGAGAAGGTGGCGGAGGTCGTGCAGCAGATCGTGGCGGAGCTGCAGTCCCGCCCCGAGGCCCCGGCGCCGGACTCGCCGGTGGGCATCGTCTTCCCGGCGATCATCAAGGACGGGGTGGCCCTGTCCGCGGCGAACATCGACAAGTCCTGGATCGGCACGGACGTGGACGCGCTGATGACGGAGCGGCTGGGGCGGCCGGTCGAGGCGCTCAACGACGCCGACGCCGCGGGCCTGGCCGAGGCGGTCTACGGGGCCGGGCGCGGGGTGAAGGGCCTGGTCATCGTGATCACCCTGGGCACCGGCATCGGTTCGGCCCTGATCCTCAACGGCAAGCTGGTGCCCAACGCCGAGCTCGGCCACCTGGAGATCGACGGCCACGACGCCGAGACGAAGGCCTCCGCGGCGGCGCGCGAGCGCGAGGACATGCCCTGGAAGAAGTGGGCGACCACGCGGCTGCAGCGCTACTTCAGCCACGTCGAGTTCCTGTTCACCCCGAGCCTGTTCGTCGTGGGCGGCGGGGTGTCGAAGAAGGCGGACAAGTTCCTGCCCTTCCTGGAGCTGCGCACGCCGGTGAAGGTCGCCGAGCTGCGCAACAACGCGGGCATCGTGGGGGCGGCCCTGTGGGCGGGCATCCCGCACGACACCGAGGACTGACCCCGGCGCCTGCGCCGGACGACGACGCCCGGACACCTCCTCGCGGAGATGTCCGGGCGTCGTCGTGTGCCGCGGGCACGAAAAAACCCGCCGGGGGCCGCGGCTTCCCCTCCGCAGCCCCCGGCGGGAGCTTGTTACGTTCCTTACTCTACGACCCTCCTCCGGCCTGCGGCAAGGGACACGCCGGGACGTGTCGCCGCGGTGCGGCGCTCACAGCAGCCGGGGCTGGGACACGCCGTCGAGGCTCCGGGGCCGGGCCCGGCGGCCGGAGCGCTTCTTCGCCCCGGCACCGGCGGGCTCCACCGCGGCGGGGATGGTCTGCTGGCCGGACTGCTCGGCCTGCTGCTGCCGCAGCAGGTCGATGGCCTCCTCGAAGTCGCCGAGGCCGTCGAAGGCCTGGTAGACGCTCGCGAAGCGGAGGTAGGCCACCACGTCCAGGCGGCGCAGCGGGGCCAGGATCGCCAGTCCCACCTCGTGGGCCTCGATCTCCGCGGCGCCCAGGGCACGGATCGTCTCCTCGACCTCCTGGGCGAGCATCGCGAGGTCGTCCTCGCTCACCGGCCGCCCCTGGCAGGCCTTGCGCACCCCGTTGACGATCTTCTGCCGGTCGAAGGGCTCGGTGACGCCCGAGCGCTTGATCACGGAGATCGTGGTCGTCTCGAGCGTGGTGAACCGGCGGCCGCACTCGGAGCACTGGCGGCGGCGGCGGATCGCCGTCCCGTCGTCCGTGGTGCGGCTGTCCACGACGCGGGAGTCGGTGTGGCGGCAGAACGGGCAGTGCACGGTCGGATCAGCCCCCGGTGCGGATCGTGATGGCCGCGCCGTGCGCGGGGAGGTCCTCGGAGTCGGCCAGGGCCACGATGTCCGCGCCGATCTCGGCGAGGGCCTCCCGGGAGTACTCCACGACCTGCACGGCCTTCAGGAAGGAGGTGGTGGACAGGCCCTGCGCGTGCACGGCCGTGCCCCCGGTGGGGAGCACGTGGTTGGACCCGGCGGCGTAGTCGCCCAGCGGGACGGGGCTGTACGGGCCCACGAAGATGGCCCCGGCGTTGCGCACCCGGGCGGCGACCTCCTGCGGGGCGGTGGTGTGGATCTCGAGGTGCTCGGCGGCGTAGGCGTCGGCCACCGCGATCGAGGCGTCGAGGTCGTCGGTGAGCACCGCCCCGGACTGCGGTCCGGACAGCGCGGTGGCGACCCGCTCGCGGTGCCGGGTGCGGGGCACCTGCACGGCGAGCTCCGCCGCGACGCGCTCGGCCAGGGCCGGCGAGTGGGTGATCAGCACGGACCCGGCGGCGGGGTCGTGCTCGGCCTGGGAGATGAGGTCGGCGGCGACGTAGGCGGGGTTCGCGGTGTCGTCGGCCAGCACGGCGATCTCGGTGGTCCCCGCCTCCGCGTCCACGCCCACCACGGAGCGCAGCAGCCGCTTGGCCGTGGCCACGTAGACGTTGCCGGGGCCGGTGACGGTGTCCACGGGCTCCAGCACGTCCTCGCCGTCGACCACGCCGTGGGCCATGGCCGCGAGGGACTGGGCCCCGCCGACGGCCCAGACCTCGTCCACCCCGAGGAGACCGGCCGCGGCGAGGATCGTGGGGTGCGGCAGGCCGCCGAACTCCCGCTGCGGCGGGCTGCACAGGACGATCGAGCCGACCCCGGCCGCCTGGGCCGGGACGACGTTCATGACCACCGACGAGGGGTAGACGGCCAGTCCGCCCGGGACGTAGAGACCGGCCCGGCGGATGGGGGTCCAGCGCTGGACCAGGACGGCGCCGGGAGCGACCTCGAGGCGGGCGTCGGCGGGGCGCTGGGCCGCCGCGAACGCCCGGGTGCGCTGGATCGCCGTCTGCAGGCCGCGGCGCACCGCGGGGTCCAGTGCGTCGACCGCCCGCCGGATCTCGGCGGGGTCCACGCGCAGCCGCTGCTGCTCCACGCCGTCGAAGCGCCGGGCGTAGCGGCGCAGGGCGGCGGCGCCCTCCGCGCGGACGGCGGCGATGATCTCCTCCACGGCCTGCTCGGCGGAGGCCAGGGAGGAGGTGCTCTGCCGGGGCACGGCCGCGCGCAGCTCGGCCCAGGACAGCTGCCGGCCGCGGAGGTCGATCGTGCGCAGGGCGGGAGTCGTGGTGGTCTCAGCAGTAGTCACGTGTCCATGGTATTCCACCGCACCACCGCCGGCGGGGCCCGGGTCTTGCGCTCCGCGGCCGGCTCGGCTAGACCTCCAGGCAGGTGGGCCCGAGCAGCACCTTCAGGTCCCCGAACAGGGCCGGGGAGGGGTTCACCCGCAGGTCCGGGCCCAGCCGCAGGATCTGCACCTTCTGCCGGGTCTCGAGGTGGATGCGCACCTCGGAGTCCCCGCGGTGGTTGCGCAGCACCGCCCCGATCTCCTGCACGGTGGCCTCGGTGGCCCGGAACTCGGGCAGCGCGATCAGCACCGGCCCGTTGTGCCCGTCCGCGGAGAGCTCCGGCACGGTCAGCTCCTGGGCCGAGATGGTCACCGACCCGTCGTCCCGGCGCTGCAGCCGGCCCTTGATCACGCAGATCAGGTCCTCGGCCAGCACCCCGGCGATGGGGGCGTAGGCCTTGCCGAAGAACATGATCTCGATCGAGCCGGTCCGGTCCTCGAGCTCCACCCGGGCGTAGGCGTTGCCGGAGGTCTTGGCGATCCGCCGGGACAGGGAGGTGATCATGCCCGCGACCGTGACGACCGCGCCGTCGGGCCGGCCGTCCTCCCCCAGCAGCGGCTGGATCGAGGTGTCGGCGTACTGCCCCAGGGCCTCGTCGAGCCCGCGCAGCGGGTGGTCGGACACGTACAGGCCCAGCATCTCGCGCTCGAAGGCCAGCAGGTCCTTGCGCTCCCACTCGGGGACGTCGGGCACCGCCACGGTCAGGGAGGTGGTGGGGTCCTCCTCGTCCAGGCCCATCCCGCCGAAGAGGTCGAACTGCCCGGCCGCCTCCTGGCGCTTGACGGCCACCGTGGCGTCCACGGCCTCCTCGTGGCACATCACGAGGCCCCGCCGGGTGTGGCCCAGGCGGTCGAACGCGCCGGCCTTCACGAGGGACTCGATGGTGCGCTTGTTGCACACCACCGCTGGCACCTTGGCGAGGAAGTCGTTGAAGGAGGTGAAGGCCCCGTGCTCCTCCCGGGCCTCGACCATGGCGCCGACCACGTTGGCCCCCACGTTGCGCACCGCGCCCATGCCGAAGCGGATGTCGGTGCCCACCGGGGTGAAGTTCAGCGCGGACTCGTTGACGTCCGGGGGCAGCACGGTGATGCCCATCCGGCGGCACTCGGTGAGGTAGAGGGCCAGCTTGTCCTTGTCGTCGCCCACCGAGGTGAGCAGCGCGGCCATGTACTCGGCCGGGTAGTGCGCCTTGAGGTAGGCCGTCCAGTAGGAGACGAGGCCGTAGGCCGCGGAGTGGGCCTTGTTGAAGGCGTAGTCGGAGAACGGCAGCAGGATGTCCCACAGGGCCTTGATCGCTCCCTCCGAGTAGCCGCGCTCCGCCATGCCCCCGTGGAAGCCCTCGTACTGCTTGTCCAGCTCGGACTTCTTCTTCTTGCCCATGGCGCGGCGCAGGATGTCGGCCTGGCCCAGGGAGAAGCCGGCCACCTTCTGGGCGATCGCCATGACCTGCTCCTGGTAGACGATCAGCCCGTAGGTGGTGTTGAGGATCTCGGCGAGCGGCTCCTCGAGCTCGGGGTGGATCGGGGTGATCTCCTGCTGGCCGGTCTTGCGCAGCGCGTAGTTGGTGTGCGAGTTCGCGCCCATCGGACCGGGCCGGTAGAGGGCGATCACGGCGGAGATGTCCTCGAAGTTGTCCGGGCGCATGAGCTTGAGCAGCTGGCGCATGGGCCCGCCGTCGAGCTGGAACACCCCGAGGGTGTCGCCGCGGGCCAGCAGCTCGTAGGACTCGGCGTCCTCGAGGCCGAGGTGCTCGAGGTCCAGGACGAAGCCGTCCTGGTTGAGCGTGATGTTCTCCAGGGCGTCGGAGATGATGGTGAGGTTGCGCAGGCCCAGGAAGTCCATCTTGATCAGCCCCAGCCCCTCGCACGTGGGGTAGTCGAACTGGGTGATCACCTGGCCGTCCTGCTCGCGGCGCATGATCGGGATGATGTCGATCAGCGGGTGCGAGGACATGATCACGCCCGCCGCGTGCACCCCCCACTGCCGTTTGAGGCCCTCGAGCCCCTCGGCGGTCTCGAAGATCTTCTTCGCCTCGGGGTCCTGGGCGAGGACCTCGCGCAGCTCGTCCGCCTCCCCGTGGCGCTTGGCGGACTCGTCGTAGACGTCCTTGAGGGAGATGCCCTTGCCCATCACGTCCGGCGGCATGGCCTTGGTCAGCTTCTCCCCCATGGAGAACGGGTAGCCCAGCACGCGGGAGGAGTCCTTCAGGGCCTGCTTGGCCTTGATGGTGCCGTAGGTGACGATCATGGCCACGCGCTCGTCGCCGTACTTCTCGGTGACGTAGTGGATGACCTCCGAGCGGCGGCGGTCGTCGAAGTCGACGTCGAAGTCGGGCATGGACACGCGGTCAGGGTTGAGGAAGCGCTCGAAGATCAGCCCGTGCTGGAGCGGGTTCAGCTCGGTGATGCGCATGGCGTAGGCGACCATGGACCCGGCCCCGGAGCCGCGGCCCGGGCCCACGCGGATCCCGTTGTTCTTCGCCCAGTTGATGAAGTCGGCCACCACCAGGAAGTACCCGGGGAAGCCCATCTGCAGGATGATGCCCTTCTCGTAGTCCGCCTGGCGCTGGACGTCCTCGGGGATCCCGCCCGGGAAGCGGTGGTGCAGGCCCTTCTGGACCTCCTCCACGAACCAGGACTCCTCGTCGTGGCCCTCCGGGGTCGGGAAGCGGGGCATGTAGTTGGCGGAGGTGTCGAACTCCACGTGGCACCGCTCGGCGATCTCGAGGGTGTTGTCGCAGGCCTCCGGGAAGTCGCGGAAGAGCTCGCGCATCTCGGCCGGGGACTTCAGGTAGAACTCGTCCGCGTCGAACTTGAACCGCTTGGGGTCGGCCAGGGACGAGCCCGACTGCACGCACAGCAGCGCCGCGTGGGACTTCGCGTCCTCGGCGTGGGTGTAGTGCAGGTCGTTGGTGGCCACCAGCGGCAGCTGCAGGTCCTTGGCCAGCTTGAGCAGGTCGCTCGTGACGTTCTTCTCGATCGCGAGGCCGTGGTCCATGAGCTCGCAGTAGAAGTTCTCGGCCCCGAAGATGTCGCGGAACTCCGCGGCGGCCTGCCGGGCCTCCTGGTACTGGCCCAGGCGCAGCCGGGTCTGGATCTCCCCGGAGGGGCAGCCCGTGGTGGCGATCAGGCCCTTGCCGTAGGTGCTCAGCAGCTCCCGGTCCATGCGCGGCTTGTACAGCTGGCCCTCGAGGGAGGCCAGGGAGGAGGCCCGGAACAGGTTCTGCATGCCCTGCGTCGTCTCCGCCAGCAGGGTCATGTGCGTGTAGGCGCCGCCGCCGGAGACGTCGTCGCGGCCGCCGTCGGCGAACTTCACGCGGGTGCGGTCCGAGCGGGCGGTGCCCGGGGTGAGGTAGGCCTCCACCCCGATGATCGGCTTGATCCCCGCGTTGCGGGCCTTGTTCCAGAAGTCGAAGGCGCCGAAGACGAAGCCGTGGTCGGTGGTCGCGAGGGAGGACATCCCCATCTCGTGACAGGCCTCGAAGAGGTCGTCGAGCCGTGCCGCACCGTCGAGCATGGAGTACTCGGTGTGCACGTGCAGGTGGGTGAAGCTGTTCTTGCCGGATGCCGTCGTCACCCGACCAGTGTAGTCGCCCCCGCCGACCGCTCCGCCGCGCCGGGGGCCCGCCGGATCAGGCCGGCCCACCGTCCCGGAGGGTCTCCAGGGCGAAGGCGAGATCCGGCGGATAGGGGCTGTCGAACTCGACCGGCTCCCCCGTGCCGGGGTGCTCGAAGCCGAGCCCCTTGGCGTGCAGCCACTGCCGGGTCAGCCCCAGTCCGGCCGACAGCGCCGGGTCCGCCCCGTAGGTCAGGTCCCCGCAGCAGGGGTGGCGCAGCGCGGAGAAGTGCACCCGGATCTGGTGGGTGCGCCCGGTCTCCAGGTGCACCTCCACCAGGGCCGCGCGCCCGAAGGCCTCCAGCACCTCGTAGTGGGTGACCGACGCGCGCCCGCCCTCGACCACGGCGAAGCGCCAGTCGTAGCCGGGGTGCCGCCCGATCGGGGCGTCGACGGTCCCGCGCAACGGGTCCGGCAGGCCCTGGACCACGGTGTGGTAGACCTTCGTGACCGTCCGCTCCTTGAACGCCCGCTTGAGCGCGGTGTACGCCCGCTCGGTGCGGGCCACGACCATCAGCCCGGACGTGCCGACGTCCAGCCGGTGCACCACGCCCTGCCGCTCCGGCGCCCCGGAGGTGCTCACGCCCACACCGGCCCCGGCCAGGGCGCCCACCACGGTGGGGCCCTTCCAGCCCGGCGACGGGTGCGCGGCCACCCCCGCCGGCTTGTCGATCACCACGATGTCGTCGTCCAGGTGGACCACCCGGAAGTCCTCGACCAGCTGCGGCACGATCCGGGACGGGTCCTCCGGCACGGGCACCTGCACCGTGAGCGTCTGGGCCGCCTCCACCCTGAAGGACTTGGGGACCGGGCGGTCGCGGTGCAGCACCCGCCCCTCCGCGCACAGGGTGGCGGCCGCGGAACGGGACAGGCCCGCGAGCGCGGCGACCGCCGCGTCCGCGCGCTGGCCCTCCAGCTCGGGCGGCACGGTGAAGCGCTCGGTGGTGTGCTCCGGCTCAGCCACGGGAGCCCTCCTCCTCCGGTACGGTGCGGTCCGCGGTCCGGGTACCGTCGAGCTCCCGGCCGAGCAGGGTCAGGAGCACCACCAGGCCCACGCCCACCACGACCCCGCAGTCGGCGATGTTGAAGATCGCGAAGCGCGGCACGGCGATGAAGTCCACCACGTGGCCCACCGCGAAGCCCGGCTCCCGCAGGAGGCGGTCGGTGAGGTTGCCGAGGGCCCCGCCGAGGACCAGCCCCAGGGCCAGCGCCCACCCGGCCGAGCGCACCCGTCGCAGGGTCAGCACGATGACCACGGAGACGACCGCCATGACCACGGTGAACAGCCAGGTCACGTTCTCGCCCAGGGAGAACGCCGCCCCGGGGTTGCGGATGAACTGCCACCACAGCAGGCCCTCGACCACCGGGGTCCGCTGGCCGAGCGCCATGGTGCTCACCACCCACCACTTGGTGAGCTGGTCCAGGACGTAGACCAGCAGCGCGGCGCCCGCGGCCAGGAGCAGCACGCGGCGCCGGCCCGCCCCGCCGGTGGTGCCCGCGGGGGCTTCGGGGTGCTCGCTCATGCTCTCCTCGGGAGGGGTCGGGGGGCGGGGCCGGACGGCCGGGCCCGGGTCCATGGTGCCACGTCGGCCGGGGCGGGCGCGGAGCGGGGACCCCGACGGAGGGACCGGCCGCGCGGCCGGTCCCTCCGT
>NZ_LDNX01000080.1:0-15946 GCF_001027955.1 Kocuria sp. SM24M-10
GTGGTCACAGGAGACCAGGGTAGTCCCGGGAACCGGACGGTCCCCGTCCCGCCGGGCGGCGGGACGGGGACCGTCCGGTGCGGAGGTCGCTCAGTAGGAGCGGGCGGCGGTCCGGGCCGCGGCCTTGGTCTCCGCGGTGGCCTTGCCCTTGTAGCCGCGGTAGCGGGGCCCGCGCTCGCCGTTCTTGCGGCGCCGGCCCGCGTTGCGCTCCCGGCCGGGCCGGTCGGAGATCGCCCCGGGGAACTCGGGCTCCCCGTCGCGGCCCACGGGGAAGACCTGGGCGACGGAGGGGCGCGGGAGCGCCCACTCCCCGTCGCCCTGCCGGGTGGGCACGACGTAGTCCGGGAAGTAGGAGCGGGGCTCCTCGAACGAGCCGTCCTCCCCCGGGTGCTGCACGGCCACGTAGACCATCCGCTCGCGGTCGTGGACCACCGGGCCGCAGCACTCGGCGTCCTGGGGGACGGCGAGGAACTGCTCCACGTTCCCGCGCTGGCGCCCGGTCAGGCCCACCTTGTACATGCCGTCGTTGTAGCCGATCGTGCCCGGGGCGCCGTCGGTGGTGATCCACAGGTTGCCCGCGGAGTCGAAGGCGAGGTTGTCCGGGCAGGAGATCGGGGAGACCTTCTGCGCCGGGTAACCGGAGAAGTAGGTCGACTCGTTCTTCGCGGGGTCCCCGGCGACCAGCAGGATGTTCCAGTCGAACTCCAGGGCGGCGGCGCGGTTGTTCCGCTCGGTCAGCTCGATGACGTGCCCGTCCCGGTTCTGGGTGCGGGGGTTCGCCTCGTCCGGGCCGGCCTTCCCGGCGGTGCCGCGCTGAGTGTTGTTGGTCAGCGCCACGTAGAGCTTGCCGGTCAGCGGGGACGGCTCGACGTCCTCGGGGCGGTCCATCTTGGTGGCCCCGGCCTTGTCCGCGGCGAGGCGGGTGAAGACCAGGACCTCCTCCACGGACATGCCCTCCACGACCGACTCGCCGTCCACGACCAGCGGCAGCCACCGCCCGGAGCCGTCGAACGCACCGTCGGAGGGCAGCCGCCCGGAGCCGTCGATCTCGGCGGCGGTGTCCCCGGTGAACTGCGCGACGTAGAGATTGCCCTCGGCGAGCAGGGTCATGTTGTGCGCCCGGTCACCCTCGACGTACTTCTTGGCGGAGACGAACTTGTAGAGGTAGTCGAAGCGCTCGTCGTCGCCGGAGTAGGCGACCACGGTGCCGTCCTCGGCCACGCGCACGTTGGCCCCCTCGTGCTTGAAGCGGCCCAGGCTCGTGTGCTTGACCGGGGTGGAGGACGGGTCCTGCGGGTCGATCTCCACGACCCAGCCGAAGCGGTGCGGCTCGTTCTCGTAGCCGGGCAGGGTCGAGTCGAAGCGGGGGTCCACCTCGTGCCAGCGGCGGCTCGGGTCGTCGGTGGAGATCCCGTAGCGCTTCTGCTCGGCGGAGCCGTTGCCCTTGAAGTACTGGTTGAAGTTCTCCTCCCCGGACAGGACGGTGCCCCACGGGGTGGTGCCGCCGGCGCAGTTGTTCTGCGTGCCCAGCACCACGGTGCCGGTGGGGTCGTCCCGGGTCTTCAGCAGGTCGGACCCCGCTGCCGGGCCGTCCACCGCGAAGGGGGTGCTCAGGGTGATGCGCCGGTTGCGGCTGCCCCCGCGCACGTAGGACCAGGGCCGGCCGGGTCCGGTGCGGGCGATCTCGACGACGGACATCCCGTGCGCGGCCATGGCCACGCGGGCCACGCGCTCCAGGTCCCCGAGCTGGTCGGCCGGGAACATGTTCGCCTCGTTGGTGTACTCGTGGTTGTTCACCAGCACGCCGGTGCGGCCGCCGCGGTCCTGCAGGATGTCCAGGTAGTCCGAGTTGTACCCGAACTGGCTCGCCTGCGCCTCGGGGGTCTGCTCCAGCGGGTCGAACTCCGGGGAGTCGGTGAACAGCGGGTCGCCCCAGCGGATGATCGGGGACCAGTCGTAGCCCTCGGGCACGGTCAGGTCGTCCACGGTGTTCGGGACGGGGGTGATCGGGGTGAAGGACAGTCCGGAGCTGCCGCGGCCGTGGGCCTGGGCCGCCTCGGGGGTGGCCCCGACGACACCGACGGTCACGGCCGCCGCGGCGCCCAGCCCGAGAGCGGAGCGGCGGGACAGGGCGGCGCTCGCGATGTCCCGGAAGTAGCCGTTGCCGGAGGTGTTGCACTCCGGGCCGGCGCAGGCGTTGCCGCACTTCAGCTGGCAGGTGAGAGGACTGCGCTTGCCGCGGGCGTGGCCCAGCATGGGAAGGAGGGGGCGCTTGGCGATGTCGGTCATGGCTCTCCCAGGGGATCGGTTCCGCGGGGCGACCGCGGGCGGGGAACGGGTGCTCCGCCACTGCACCACCGCTGCGTGAGGCGTGGGGGGTGCCGAGGGAAAGCCCACGTTAACGGGCGGTGACGCCCCGGGGCCGCGACGCGGCGGCGTGCACCCGGCGCACCCGCTCCAGCCACCACCGGCGCCGGTCCGCGGGCACGGCCCGGGCCGCCAGCAGCCCGGGGTCCGGGACGGCATCCCGCAGCTCGAGCGCCCCGTCCACCGGGCGCAGCGGCTCGCGCAGGACGTCCTCGCGCATGAGCGAGACCGTGCCCAGCCCGCACGCGTACGGCAGCTCGGGCAGCGCGGCGGCGAGCGCCAGCCCGGCCCGGATGCCCACCGAGGAGTCCAGCGCGGAGCTGACCACCACGGGCAGCCCGGCCTGCGCCACCACGTCCAGGGCCCGGCGCACCCCGCCGAGCGGGGCGGCCTTGACCACGAGCAGGTCCGCCGCCCCGGCCCGGGCCACCGCCAGGGGATCGCTCGCCCGGCGCACGGACTCGTCGGCGGCCACGAGCACCGGCACGCCGCGGTCGGCGAGCCCCTCCCGCACCGCGGCCAGGCCGGCCACGGTGGGCACGGGCTGCTCCGCGTACGCGAGCCCGTGCTCCCCCAGCCGCTCCAGCGCCGCGAGCGCTGCGGGCACGTCCCACCCGCCGTTGGCGTCCACCCGCAGCTCCGCGTCCGGGAGCCGGGCCCGCACCGCCGCGACGCGGGCGGCGTCGTCGTGGAGGTCCTGGCCGCGCTCGGCGACCTTGACCTTCACGGCGCGCACCCCCGTCCCGAAGCGGGCCAGCACCTCGGGCACCCGGGCCGCCGGGACGGCCGGCACCGTGGCGTTGACCGGGATCCGGGTGCGCCGGGGCGGAGGGAAGCCGTGCCACGCGGCCTCGACCGCGGCGCGCAGCCAGGCTGCGGCCTCGGTGTCCCCGTACTCGGGGAACGGCCCGAACTCGCCCCAGCCGGCCGGCCCGCGCAGCAGCATTGTCTCCCGCACCTCCACTCCCCGGAAGCGCACGCGCATCGGCAGGGCGACGACGTGCGCGCCGGCGAGCAGCTCGTCGAGCGGGGGCAGGGGCGCGGGCTCGGTCATGGCCACCAGCCTAGGCGCGGTTGCTCAGGCCGCACCGATCCGCCCGTGGAACAATGAGGGCTCCGCGGGCGCGGACCCGGCCGCACCGGCACACCCGCCCGCCCGACCACCAGGAGCCCCATGACCACGACCGCCCACCACCGTCCGGCGCCGACCGTCCTCCAGGCGCTCGCGCACGTGCTCGGCGCCGTCCTGCTGTTCGGCGGCGCCGTGGCGGTGGGCGTCGTGGCGCTGACCACCCCGACCGGCCAGTGGCTCGACGAGCTGGCCCTGCGGCAGGCCACGGGCGCGTTCCCCGGTCTCTCGGACCGGGCCCGGGAGCTGCTCGACCTCCTCCCCTGGGCGGTGGGGGTGGTCTCCGCCGTGTGCCTGGCCGTGCTCGTCGCGCGGTCCCGGCGCCTGGCCCCCGCCCTGACCGGGGCCGCGGTGGTGGTGCTGTCCAACCTCACGGTCCAGCTGCTCAAGCGCGTGCTCGTGGAGAAGCCGGACCTGGGCATCCAGGAGGCGGCCGGCAACTCCTTCCCCTCCGGGCACACGGCCGCCGCGGCCGCCGCCGTGGCGGTGGTGCTGCTGGCCGCGCCGGCCAGGTCCCGCCCGTTCGTGGCCCTGCTCGGGGCGGCGGCGACGACCGCGACCGGGATCGCGACCCTGCTCAATGGCTGGCACCGGCCCTCCGACGTCGTGGCCTCCCTGCTCGTCGTGGCGGGGTGGGCCGCGCTGGGCGGGCTGGTGCTGCGCGTGACCGGCCCGGTGGAGCGCCCCGCGCCCGGCGGGGGACTGGTCGCGCTGCTGGCCGTCCTCGGCGCCGGTGCGCTGGCGGCCGGGCTGCTGCCGCTGTGGGCCGCGCTGCGGGTGCCGGGCGGCGGCTGGGCGGCGATGGCCGGCTGCGCGGCGATCCTGGGGGTCAGTCTGCTCGCGGCGGCGGCCCTGGCAGGGCTGCAAGCGCCGCGGTCGCGGCGTCCTCGACCCTGATCCGTTCGAGCCGGTCCAGGAGGATGCGCGCCGCACCGGGGTTGTAGGGCAGGCGGAACATCGAGGCCGTCACGGGCCGCAGGCCGTCCGGCTGCGCGGCGGCGGCCTCGCTCGCGTCCACCCGCTCGATCGCCGTGCGCATGGTCTGCGCCAGCTGGAGCACGAAGCCGCGCTCCACGGGGTGGCCGTGGCCGGGGACGAAGACCCGGTACCGGTCGAGGGCGGCGAGGTGCTCCAGGGCGGTGGCCCAGCCCCGCGGATAGGAGTCGTCGAAGCTGGGGTCGGAGCCCTGCTCCACGACGTCCCCGGTGAACACGACGTCGTCCACGCCCACGCACACGTCGTTGTCGGTGTGCCCGCGCCCGAGCGAGAAGAGCACGGCGCCGCGCTCGCCCAGGTCCACCCGGGTCAGCGCCGGGCGCCGGCCGGTGCCCGGCAGGTGCCGGTTGGGCACCACCAGGCGGGTGTCCGGGCCGTCCGCGGCGGCCATCTCGGGCTCGTGGGTGCCCACGTAGGAGCGCTGGTAGTCGCCGTGCTCCTGGATCGCCTCGGCGCAGCCGCGGTGGGCCCAGAACTCCTCGGCGCCGTCGCGCTGGAACACCGCGTTGCCCATGAAGTGGTCGTAGTGGGCGTGGGTGTTCACCACCGTGAGGGGCAGGTCCGTCAGCGAGCGCACGGCCCCGAGGATCTCCCGGGCCTGGCGGGGGCCGGCCCCGGTGTCGACCACGAGGGCGCGGCGGGTCCCGAGCACGAGACCGGAGTTCAGTCTCCAGTTGTCCGTGCTCACGGCGAAGACGCCGTCGCGGAGTTCGTTGATGCGGGCCACCCTGCCAGGGTACCGACCGGCGCTGTCTATCCTGGCACCCATGACCACTTCCTCCTCCGGGGGTGCGTCCGGAGGCGCCGGCCGCTACGCGCCGTCCCCCTCCGGGGACCTGCACCTGGGCAACCTGCGCACGGCCCTGATCGCGTGGGCCGCGGCCCGCTCGAGCGGGCGGCGCTTCGTGCTGCGCATCGAGGACATCGACCGGGTGCGGCCGGGCGCGGCCGAGCAGCAGCTGGCCGACCTCGCCCGTCTCGGACTGGACTGGGACGGCCCGCCGCTGCTGCAGTCCACGCGCGAGACCGCCCACCGTGCCGCGGTCGCGGAGCTGACCGCGGCGGGGCGCACCTACGAGTGCTACTGCACGCGCCGGGAGATCCAGGCGGCGGCGAGCGCCCCGCACGGGGCGCCGGGCGCCTACCCGGGCACGTGCCGGGACCTCGGGGACGCCGAGCGCGCGCGCCGCCGCCGCGACCGGCCGCCGGCGGTGCGGCTGCGCGCGGACGTGCGCTCCCGCACGGTCGTGGACCGCTGGGCCGGCCCGTACACGGGTCTGGTCGACGACTTCGTGCTGCTGCGCAACGACGGGCGGCCCGCCTACAACCTCGCGGTGGTCCTCGACGACGCCCACCAGGGCGTGGACCAGGTGGTGCGCGGCGACGACCTGCTGCCCTCGACCCCGCGGCAGGCCTATCTGGCCGCGGTGCTCGGTCTGCCCGAGCCGCAGTGGGCCCACGTGCCGCTCGTGCTCACGCCGGAAGGCCGGCGGCTGGCCAAGCGCGACGGTGCCGTGACCCTCTCGGAGCTCGCCGCGGCGGGCCACGGCGCGCAGGAGGTGCTGGCGTGGATGGCCGCCTCGCTGGGCCTGCCCGGCCCGGTGCGCACGGCACAGGACGTCCTCGCCGTCTTCGCCGAGGACGTCCTGCCGCGCGAGCCGTGGGTGGTGGACCCCTCGGACTGGGCGCCTCAGGCGCGGACCCGGGACCGGGGACCGGCCTCCTCCGGGGCGTGCGGGTCCTCGGGCTCGGCCAGGAACCGCTCATAGGCCGGGGTCGTCAGGAACGCCGGGTAGTCCTCGCCCAGGGCGACCTCCTCGAAGACCGAGCGGGCGTCGTCGAAGCGGTCGCCCTCGGCGCGCTCGATCCGCCCGAACTCCTCCTCGACGAGCTCCTGCACCCACTCCCGGGTGATCTCCTCGCCGTGGTCCGTGATCGCCCGGGAGTTCACCCACTGCCAGATCTGGGAGCGGGAGATCTCCGCGGTCGCGGCGTCCTCCATCAGGTGGTGGATGCCGACCGCGCCGTTGCCGCGCAGCCAGGCCTCGATGTAGCGGATCCCGACCTCGATGTTGTTGCGGATCCCGGCCTCGGTGATCCTCCCCTCGGCCGAGGCGATGTCGAGGAGCGCCTTGTCGTCGGGCACCACGTCCTCCCGCCGCCGGTCGAGCTGGTTGGGCCGGTCGCCCAGCACCTCGTCGAAGACCTCCCGGCACACGGGCACGAGGTCGGGGTGGGCCACCCAGGACCCGTCGAAGCCGTCCTGGGCCTCCCGCGTCTTGTCGGCCCGCACCTTCTCGATCGCGGCCCGGTTGACCTCCTCGTCGCGGCGGGACGGGATGAACGCGGCCATCCCGCCGATCGCCATGGCCTGCCGGCGGTGACAGGCCCGCACGAGCTGCTCGGTGTAGGCCCGCATGAACGGCTGGGTCATGGTCACGGCGTCGCGGTCGGGGAGGATGAAGCGCGGCCCCCGGGTGCGGAAGTTCTTGATGATCGAGAAGATGTAGTCCCAGCGTCCGGCGTTGAGCCCGGCGGCGTGCTCGCCCAGCTCCCACAGGATCTCCTCCATCTCGAACGCCGCGGTGATCGTCTCGATCAGGACGGTCGCCCGGATGGTGCCGTGGTCCGCGCCGAGCATGGACTCGGCCCGGGTGAAGACGTCGTGCCACAGCCGCGCCTCGCGGTGGGACTCGGTCTTGGGCAGGTAGAAGTAGGGGCCCAGCCCCAGCTTCTTGAGCCGGCGGGCGTTGTGGAAGACGTAGAGACCGAAGTCCACCAGCGCCCCGGCGATGGGCTCGCCGCGCACGGACAGGTGCTTCTCCTCGAGGTGCCACCCGCGGGGCCGCACCACGATCGTCGGGTTGGCCCGCGGGTCCTTGTTCTCCAGGGCGTACCGCTTGCCGTCCGGGTTGGTGAACTCGATGGTCCCCTCGAGGGCGTCGATGAGGTTCAGCTGGTTGGTGACCACGTTGGTCCAGTGCGGGGTGTTGGCGTCCTCCATGTCGGCGAGCCACACCTGGGCCCCGGAGTTCAGGGCGTTGATGGTCATCTTCCGCTCGGTGGGCCCGGTGATCTCGACCCGCCGGTCCTCCAGCCCCGGCGGGGGCGGGGGGACCCGCCAGCAGTCGTCCTCGCGGATCCTCGCGGTCTCGGGCAGGAACCCGGGGTCGGTGCCGCGGGCGATCGCCTTGCGCCGCTCCTCGCGGGCGGCCAGCAGCTCGCGGCGGCGCGGCTCGAACTCGCGGTGCAGGGCCGCCAGGAAGCCCAGCGCGTCGGGGCTGAGCACGCTGTTCTGCCGGGGCACGTGGTGACCGGTGAGGGTCACGCCGTTGATCGTCACGGGATCGCTGGTCATGGTCATCATGGCTGGCTCCTCGCCTGGGAGATGTCCTGGAAGAGATGTCGGGGAAGAGATGCGGAGAAGAGGGTCGGGCAAGAGGTCGGGCGGGGCGGCCGGGGACCCGCCCGGGTCCCCGGCCGCCGTGCCCGCGGTCGGCTCAGAACTGGGCGGTCTCCGTGGAGCCGGCCAGCGCCGTGGTGGAGGACTGCGGGTTGAGCACGGTGGAGACCAGGTCGAAGTAGCCGGTGCCCACCTCCCGCTGGTGCCGGGTGGCGGTGTAGCCGCGCTCCTCGGCCGCGAACTCCCGCTCCTGCAGCTCCACGTAGGCCGTCATCTGGTTGCGGGCGTAGCCGTGGGCCAGGTCGAACATCGAGTAGTTCAGCGCGTGGAAGCCGGCGAGGGTGATGAACTGGAACTTGAAGCCCATCGCGCCCAGCTCCCGCTGGAACTTCGCGATCGTGGCGTCGTCCAGGTGCTTCTTCCAGTTGAAGGACGGCGAGCAGTTGTAGGCCAGCATCTGGTCCGGGTGCTCCGCGTGGATGCCCTCGGCGAACTGCTTGGCCAGCTCGAGGTCCGGGGTGCCGGTCTCCATCCACAGCAGGTCGGCGTACGGGGCGTAGGCGTTGCCGCGGGCGATGCACGCCTCCAGGCCGTTGCGCACCTTGTAGTAGCCCTCCGCGGTGCGCTCACCGGTGACGAACGGCTTGTCCCGGTCGTCGACGTCCGAGGTGATCAGCGTGGCCGCCTCCGCGTCGGTGCGGGCGATGATCAGCGAGGGGACGTCGGCGACGTCGGCCGCGAGCCGGGCCGCGCTGAGCGTGCGGATGTGCTGCTGGGTGGGGATGAGCACCTTGCCGCCCAGGTGGCCGCACTTCTTCTCGGAGGCCAGCTGGTCCTCCCAGTGCACGCCCGCGGCGCCGGCCGCGATCATCGACTTCATCAGCTCGTAGGCGTTGAGCGGGCCGCCGAAGCCGGCCTCGGCGTCGGCGACGATCGGGACCAGCCAGTCCTCGACGGTGCGGATGCCCTCCGAGTGCTCGATCTGGTCGGCGCGCATCAGCGCGTTGTTGATCCGCCGCACGACCGCCGGGACGGAGTTGGCGGGGTAGATCGACTGGTCGGGGTAGGTCTGGCCCGCGAGGTTCGCGTCACCGGCCACCTGCCAGCCGGAGAGGTAGATGGCCTTCAGACCGGCCTTGACCTGCTGGACGGCCTGGTTGCCGGTCAGGGCGCCCAGCGAGTTGACGAAGTCCTCGGTGTGCAGCTTCTGCCACAGCTGCTCGGCGCCGCGGCGGGCGAGGGTCTGCTCCTCCTGCACGGTGCCGCGCAGGCGGACGACCTCCTCCGCGCCGTACTCGCGGGTGATGTTCTGCCAGCGCGGGTCGGCGTCCCACTCCTGGCGGATCTCGTCGGCGGTCTTGGGGGCGTTGGGGTAGGACATGTCAGCTCCTCGTCGAGTGGTCCACGGTGGTGCGGCGGTGGTGCGAAGGGATTCGTGGGTCCCCGGAAGTTCGCGTCTTCCTGGTGACACACACCACTGTGCGCCCTGATCAACCCCGATGGACCCGGATTTCTCCGCGAACTTTCCGGATTTTTCGCATATCATGAAGAAGTGACGACCAGTGCGTGGGGCTACGAGCAGCCGGCCTCGGACGAGCAGCCCCGGACCACCGACCTCATCGGCCTCGGCCGGCGCATCCGGTCGCTGCGCAAGGACCGCGGCCTGACCCTGGCCGAGCTCGCCGGACGGGCCGGCACGGCCGCCTCGCAGCTGTCCGTGATCGAGAACGGGCGGCGGGAGCCGCGGCTGAGCCTGCTGCAGCGGCTCGCCGAGGTCCTCGGCACCAGCGTGGACGCGCTGCTCGGGGCCGAGCCCGCCAACCGGCGGGAGGCCCTGGAGATCCGGCTCGAGCGCGCCCAGCGCTCCCCGTTCTACGAGCAGCTGGGCCTGCCGACGGTGCGCGTGAGCTCGGCCCTGTCCACGGAGGTGCTCGAGGCGCTCGTGGCCCTGCAGGACCGCCTGGCCCAGGCGCTGGAGAAGAACTCGGCCACCCCGGAGGAGGCCCGCCGGGCCAACGTGCAGCTGCGCCGGCTGATGCGGGAGCGGGACAACTACTTCCCGGACCTCGAGCAGGCCGCCAAGCAGCTGCTGACCCTGGGCGGGTACTCCTCGGGGCCGGTCTCCAACTCGGTGATCTCGGAGATGGTGGGCAAGCTGGGCTACAGCATCCACCACGTCACCGACCTGCCCCACTCCACCCGCTCGGTCACCGACCTGCTCAACCGGCGGATCTACCTGGTGCAGAGCCCGCGGGCGGACCACGACCCCCGCGCGGTGCTGCTCCAGGCGGTCGGCCACCAGGTCCTGGGCCACGAGCCCCCGAAGGACTACGCCGAGTTCCTGGCCCAGCGGGTGCAGGCGAACTACTTCGCCGCGGCGGTCATGCTCCCCGAGGACCAGACCGTCCCGTTCCTGCTCGAGGCGCAGAAGAACCGCGATCTCTTCCTGGAGGACCTCAAGGACCGGTTCGCCGTCTCGCACGAGACGGCGGGCCACCGCTTCACGAACCTCGCGACCCGCCACCTGGGCATCCGCACCCACTTCCACAAGGTGCACTCGTCCGGGGTGATCCACAAGGCCTACGAGAACGACGGGCTGGCGTTCCCCACCGACCACACCGGCGCCATCGAGGGGCAGATCTCCTGCCGCAAGTGGTCCGGACGCACGGTGTTCGACCAGCCCAACCAGTTCACCGCCTTCGCCCAGTACACCGACACCCCCTCCGGCACCTACTGGTGCTCCACCCGCACGGAGCTCTCCGGCCAGGGCACCTTCTCGATCGGCGTGGGCGTGGCCTTCACCGACGCCCGCTGGTTCCGCGGCCGGGACACCCCGCACCGCACCGTCTCCACCTGCCCGGACCCCTCCTGCTGCCGGCGCCCGCCGGAGGACCTGAGCCGGGTCTGGGCCGGCCACGCGTGGCCCAACACCCGGGCGCACTCCCACGTGCTCGCCGCCCTGCCGGAGGGGGCCTTCCCGGGCGTGGACGAGCGCGAGGTGTACGAGTTCCTGCAGGCCCACGAC
This sequence comes from Kocuria sp. SM24M-10, assembly GCF_001027955.1. Taxonomy (NCBI): domain Bacteria; kingdom Bacillati; phylum Actinomycetota; class Actinomycetes; order Micrococcales; family Micrococcaceae; genus Kocuria; species Kocuria sp. SM24M-10. The sequence goes on from NZ_LDNX01000080.1 coordinate 10,921, forward strand.
GGCGGCTGAGCCGCCCCGGCGCGGGCTCCGGGGCGGCCTGCCTATACCCGTAGTAGCTGGTCAGTGACCGGGAGCACGCGTAAAGTGCTGTGGGACCTCCGACCCACCCACCCTCCTGGACGCTGCGCTCCACCGGGCCGGCGCCGGGCGGAAAGGACGCCATGACCCAAGAGATATCCCAGACGATCGCGATCGTCATCTACTTCGCCGCCATGATCGCGATCGGTCTCTACGCCAACAGCCGGACCAAGAACCTCGACGACTACATGCTCGGCGGGCGCAACCTCAAGCCCGGCGTGGCGGCACTCAGCGCCGGGGCGTCCGACATGTCCGGCTGGCTGCTGCTCGGCCTGCCGGGCGCGGTGTTCCTCTCGGGCCTGGTCGAGGCGTGGATCGCCGTCGGGCTGATCCTCGGCGCGTGGGTGAACTGGAAGTTCATCGCGCCCCGGCTGCGCTCCTACACCGAGGTCTCGCACAACTCGATCACCATCCCGTCCTTCCTGGACAACCGGCTCAAGGGCGGGACCCGGATGCTGCGCATCGTCTCCGGTCTGATCATCCTGGTGTTCTTCACCTTCTACGTCTCCTCCGGCATGGTCGCCGGCGGGCTCTTCTTCCAGTCCTCCTTCGGCTCGACCTACCACGCCGGGCTGCTGCTGGTCGTGGGCGTCACCATCGCCTACACCCTCTTCGGCGGATTCCTGGGCGCCACGTACACCGACGTGGCCCAGGGCGTCCTCATGTTCATCGCCCTGCTCATGGTCCCGGTCGTCGGGATCGTCAACGTCGGCGGCTTCGGCCAGATGGCCGAGAACATCACCGCGGTGAACCCGGACGCCCTCTCCATGGTCTCCGGAGCCACGGTCCTCGGCGTGATCTCGGCCCTGGCCTGGGGCCTGGGCTACTTCGGCCAGCCGCACATCATCGTCCGCTTCATGGCCATGCGCTCCCCCGCCGACGCCAAGACCGGCCGCCGGATCGGGCTGACCTGGATGGTCCTCAGCGTCATCGGGGCGATCGCCACCGCCCTGGTGGGCCTGGCCTACTACGGCAACCGCCCCGACGAGAGCCCCACCGACCCCGAGTCCGTGTTCCTGGACCTCGCCCAGGTCTTCTTCCACCCCGTTGTCGCCGGATTCGTGCTGGCCGCGGTGCTGGCCGCGATCATGTCCACGGTCTCCTCCCAGCTCATCGTCTCCTCCTCCGCCCTGGTGGAGGACCTGTACAAGCTGACGGTCAAGGAGACCCCGTCCGAGCGCAAGCAGGTCTGGCTGGGCCGCGCGGGCGTGGCCGCCGTCGCCGTCGTGGCCACCTTCCTGGCCTGGGAGCAGAACAACACGATCCTCGGCCTCGTGGCCTTCGCCTGGGCCGGCTTCGGCGCCTCGTTCGGGCCGATCGTGATCCTGTCCCTGTTCTGGCGCAAGCTCACGAACCTCGGCGCGATCACCGGCATGGCCCTGGGCGCGGTCACCGTGTTCGTCTGGACCGTGACCCCGTGGGCCGACCTCTACGAGATCATCCCCGGCTTCATCGTCTCCCTGGTCTCCGCCATGCTGGTCTCGAAGGCCACGTACCGGCGTGACGAGGACGTCGAGCGCGAGTTCGACGAGGCCGTGCGCCTCACCCACGCGGCGCAGGACGAGATGTCCGCGCGCTGAGCACCCGCACTGCACGATCGGGGCCCGTTCCGCCGGAACGGGCCCCGACGCCGTTCCCGGGGCGGTGCCCGCGCGCGGGTCAGTACCCGATCGAGGCGAGAGTCGCCCGGATGGCCTCCGCCGAGCGCTGCAGCATGGCCTGCTCCTGCTCGTCCATGGGCACGACCAGGCGTTCGACGACGCCCTGCCGCGCGACGATCGAGGGCACCGACAGGGCGACCCCGCTGATCCCGCGGTAGTCCTCCAGGACCGTGGACACCGGCAGCACGGCGTGCTCGTCGCGCAGCACGGCCTCGGCCACCCGGGTCGCCGCGAGGCCGATCGCGTAGTTGGTGGCGCCCTTGCCCTGGATCACCGTGTACGCCGCGTTGATCGTCCGGTGGGTGATGTCGTCCAGCCGCTCCTCGGTGAAGGGCCGGCGTCCCTCCACCGTCCAGTCCCGCAGGGGGATCTGCCCGATGTTCGCGTTCGACCACAGCGGGAACTCGGTGTCCCCGTGCTCGCCGACGATCGTGGCGTGCACGCTCCTGGTGGACACCCCGCCCTCCTCGGCCAGCAGCCAGCGCAGCCGGGACGTGTCCAGCACGGTCCCCGAGGCCATCACCCGCCCCGGGGGCAGGCCGGTGAGCTTCTGCGCGATCACCGTGAGCACGTCGCAGGGATTGGTGACCAGCACGTACACGGCCTCGGGCGCCTGCTCCACCAGCCGCGGCATCAGCGTCTCCAGGATCTGCGCGTTGGCGCCCGCCAGCTCCATCCGGGTCTGGCCCGGCCGCTGCTTGGCGCCGGCGGTGACGAGGACGAGGTCGGAGCCGGCCAGCACGGCGACGTCGTCCGAGCCGGTCACCCGCGAGCTGGGGGTGAACATCGCCCCGTGGGCGAGGTCCAGGCCCTCGGCACGGACCCGGTCCCCGGCCAGGTCGTAGAGGGCGACCTCCTGGGCGACGCCCTTGATCAGCGCCGCGTAGGCCAGGGACGAGCCGACGGAGCCGGCGCCGACCACGCCGATCTTGGTGCGCGCGGAAGGAGTGGGAACGGTCTCGGGCACGGGGAGCTCCTGAGGGTCGGCGGTCTGCGGCGGCGGACGGGACGTCCTCCCCCATCCTCCGCCAGCGGGGCGCGCGCCGGAAGGGCTCGCCCCGCGGGTCGTCCCGGCACGCATCGCCCCCCGCATGCGTCGTCCCTGGACGCGCGGGCCTGCCGGCGCGGGCCGGCACCCCCGAGGTCCCTCAGCCGGTGCGGGCCGCGGAGGCGGCCGCCAGGAAGTCGCGCATCAGCGGTCCGCCGGTGATCGAGCCGAGACCGCCGTCCTCGACGAAGACCGCGACGGCCAGGTCCTCGTGCTCGGCGATCACCCACGAGTGGGTCCGGGGCGGGTCCTCGTCGCCGAACTCGGCGGTGCCGGTCTTGCCGATCGCGGTGTCCGGCTCCAGCTCCTGCAGCACCTCCAGGTGCCCGGAGGAGACGACGGCTCGCATCATGGTGCGCAGCTGCTCCGCCTCCGGGCCGGTCAGCGGCTCCGCGGGACCGGGCCCGGTCGTGGCGGCGTCGTCGAGCAGGCCCTCGGTGGTGACCAGCCGGGGGGTCACGAGCTCCCCGGCGGCGACCGAGGCCTTCAGGTTGGCCATGGCCAGCGGCGAGACCAGCGTGCGCCCCTGCCCGAACATCGCGGCGGCGTGCTGGGCCGGCTCCTCCTCCGCCGGGACGGCGCCGGTGAACACCGGCAGCCCGAGGTCCGTCTCGGCGCCGATCCCGAGGGACCCGGCCGCGGCGGCCAGCTCCGCCTGGCTGACCCGCTCGTGCTGGTCCACGAACGCGGTGTTGCAGGAGTGGGCGATCGCCTCGGTGAGCGTGATGGTGCCGGTGAACTCGGGCGGATAGGACTCGACGTTGTCGACCTGCACGCCCGCGGCGGTGGTCGAGGGCGGGCACTGCACCTCGGTGCCGGGCGTGTCCCCCTCGCGGAGCATGCTCAGGGCCGTCACCACCTTGAAGGTGGACCCGGGCGCGTACTGGCCCAGCAGCGCGGTGGAGTAGCCCTCCGACCCCGGGCCGTTGGCCGACGCGACGACCTCGCCCGTGGAGGGCCGGACCGCCACGATCGCGGACGGGGACTCGATGCCGGTCAGGAGTTCCTCGGCGGTGGCCTGGAGCCCGCGGTCCAGGCTCACCGCAACCGGTTCGCCGGCCTGCGCGGGGACCTCGAACAGCGGCTCGCCGGCAGAGGCCGGCCCGCCGTCGGCGCCGGGCACGACCTCCTCGACCACCACGCCGGGGGTCCCGCCCAGCCGGTCGTCGAACTGCTCCTGCAGGCCGCCGCGGCCGACCAGCGCACCGGTGGCCAGGTCGCCGCCGGAGGCCTCGAAGTCCTCGGCGGTCGCCGGGGCCACCGCGCCCAGCAGGTCGGCGGCGAAACCGCGGGAGGGTGCCAGCGGCAGCTCGTCCTCGACCACGAGCAGCCCCGGGACGGCGTCCATCTGCTGCGCGTCCAGCTCCCGGAAGTCCTCCAGCCGCAGCGGGACGGCCTCGACGAACGCCTCGGGCCCGGCCTGCTCGACGGCCTCGGCGTAGGCGTCGGCGTCGATGTCCACGGCCGCGGCGAGCCGGCGGGCCGCCGCGGCGGGCTCCGCCCCGTCGAGCTGCGACCGGTCGATCCCGACCCGGCGGATCGGGCGCTCCGTCACCAGGGTCTCCCCGTCCGCGCCGAGGATGTCCCCGCGGTCGGCGGCCCCCAGCACGCCGGCCCCGGGGACGAAGCCCTCCAGCCCCGGCCGCACCACGCCGGGTGACCACTCGGGGACCCACTCCCCGCCCGCCGAGCGGACCAGGGGGAGCACGGCGTCGTACGCCCAGTCCCGGTCCGTGTCCGGCAGGTCCCAGGACCAGGCCAGGGTGGCCTCCCGCCGGTCCTCCTGCCCGGTGTCCTCCACCGTCGTGACCTCCACGGACCCGGTGGCCTCGCCCAGCCCGGCGGTGGCCTCCTCGTACTGCTGCTGGGCGAAGGGCCCGGCGACGGCGCCGAAGCCCAGGTCCTCGACGCTGCCCGCGGTCAGCGCCGCCGCGACCCGTTCGGCGCTCTCGCGCCCGCCGTCGGCGGTGAGCGCCGCGCAGCCGGACGCCAGGAGACCGGTGCCCAGCGCGAGCGAGAGGGCCGCGGCCCGGCGGGCGGCCGGGGGTCGCGGAGCGGGGCGGGCGGTGGAGGACCGGTGGGTGCGCACCCGCCCAATCTAGCGGGGCGGCCCGGGCCGGACCGGGACCGCTCGTCGCGAGGGGACACGGAACACCGGCCGGCCGGGGTCGCGCCCAGGACGGACCGGGTCGCGGCGGACGGCGGAAGGACCGGCGGGCGCCGTGTCTGCACGGCACCC
>NZ_LDNX01000081.1:0-21810 GCF_001027955.1 Kocuria sp. SM24M-10
GGGGGGGGGGGGGGACACCGTCAGGACCTGCTTATCACCGTCCGGCGCCGGGCCGGGGCCCGGGCTCGCCCCGGCGCGCCGTCGCAGCCGTCGCGCGGCAGGGCGGGGCGCCACGCCGCCGGGCGGCACCGGAGGAAGGGACGGGTCGCAGCGCGCGGCGGCGTCCGGCAGGGGCCGCTCAGGACGCGGGGCGGGCGGTGACGCGCAGCACGGCGTCGTCGCCGCCGTTGGAGGTGGTCACCCACAGCGCGCCCTCCTCGTCGAGGGTCAGCGAGCGCAGGCGGCCGTAGTCGTTCTCCAGCTCCTCCATCCGCGTGGTGCCCGTGATCCCGGCGCCCTCCACCCGGTAGACCCCCACGCCGGTGTTCTTCAGCTCCGCCACGGCGAGGGCCCCGTCCCACGCCCCCCACTGCGGGCCCTCCAGGAACGCGGCGCCGCTGACGGCCACGGTCGGGCGGCCGGAGGACCATGCGGCCTCGACCGCGTCCGGGAACTTCTCGAGGTCGGTCATCGGGGTGGACTCGTCGTAGCCGGGCACCGGGTCCCACCCGTAGTTGCCGCCGGGGCGCAGTTCGTTGATCTCGTCGTCGCGGCCGGGGCCGTGCTCCGCGGACCACATGTCGCCCGTGCCCGGCTGCACCGCGAGGCCCTGCACGTTGCGGTGGCCCAGGGTGTACACGGCGGCGGCGCTCCCCGGCCGGTCGGCGAACGGGTTGTCGTCCGGGACCGTGCCGTCGGGGTGCAGCCGCAGCGTCTTGCCCCCGAGCGAGCCGAGGTCCTGCGGGTTCTCGCCCTGGGCGGCGTCCCCGGTGCCCACGCGCAGGGTGCCGTCCGGGGCGAAGCGCAGCCGGCAGCCGCTGTGCCGGCCGGTGCTGATGGGCAGCCCGTCGACCACCGTCCCGGTGCGCTCGGCCGCCCGGGCGGAGCCGTCGAGCCGCCAGCGGGTGACCCGGACGTCGCGCGGCCCGCCGTCCTCGGTGCGCGTCGCGTGGCACAGGAAGAACTCCCGGGTCCGGTCGAACTCCGGGGACACCGCCAGCCCCATCAGCCCCGCCTCGCTGCCCACGAACAGGTCGTCCAGGTCGGCCGCGACCTCCCGGGTGCCCTGCGCGTCGTGGGCGAGCAGGCGGCCGCCGCGCTCCGTGACCAGGGCGGTGCCCCCGGGGGTCAGGGCCACGTCCCAGGGGTTGCTCAGCCCGTCGACGACGGTCTGCACCTCCAGGTCCGGGGCGCCGGCCGGGGCGCCCAGCTGCTCGCCGGCGGGTCCGAGGCCGCCCGCGGCGCAGCCGGTCAGCAGCAGCGCGGCGCACGCAGCGCCGGGACCGGTCCGGCGGGCGCTCACGGGTGTCCCCCGTTCCGGTGCTCCGGCGGGGTGCCGGGGGCGGTCGCGTCCGGGCAGCGCACGGGCGCCCACACCCGGCTCTCCCGGCGGGCGAACTCGCGCAGCGAGGTCGGCGGCCGGCCGGTGACGGCCCGCACGTCGCCGGTGAGCCGCCCGGCGAGCCCCAGGCGCGCGGTCGCGTGGATGGCTGCGGTCGTGGCCGCCATGGCGGGGTCCATCCCCAGCTGGTGACGGGCGTGCCGGACATAGGCCCGGGTCCCCGGCCGGGTGTAGGCGATCGTGCGGCCGAGCACCTCGCCCAGCACCGCCGCCACCTCGTCCCAGGTGAGGGCCTCCTCGCCCGTCGGCGTCCAGATCCGTCCGGCGTGCGCCCGCGGGTCGAGCAGGACCCGCGCGGCGACGGCGGCGACGTCCCGGGCGTCCACGAAGGCCGTCCGCCCGGTCCCGGCGGGCACGACGATCCGGCTCCGGACCCTGATGTCCGCGGCGAAGACGGTCGTCAGGTTCTGGTCGAAGTAGGACGGGCGCAGGAACGTCCACGCCAGGCCCGAACGGCGCAGCCACCGCTCCGCAGCCGCGTGCGGGAGGACGGGCACGAGACCGGCGCCCTGCACGGACAGCAGCACGACGTGCCGGACCCCGCGCTCCCGGGCCCGGACCAGGGCCGGCACCAGGTCGTGGCGCACGTCGGCGAGCTGCGGCGGGCGCACCAGGAACATCGTGCGGACACCGGCGAAGGCCGCGTCCCACGTCCCGGGGTCCGAGAAGTCGAACCGGACGCCCTCCGGGTCCCGGGGGCGGCGGGCGGCGGGGCGCACGGCCGCCCCGGCCGCCCGCAGCGCCTCGACCAGGGGACCGCCCACGTTGCCGGTGGCGCCCGTGACCAGCACCGGCGCGCTCACGCGGGCCTCGGACCGGCGGTGCTGCGGAGTGCCGCCGCCGTGACGGCCGCGGCGGCGGCCGTCACGGCGATCATCGGCGGCTGGAGCCACGGGGTGCCCTGCGTGCGCACCCACGGCCCGGACAGGGCCACGGCGCCCACCACTGCCCGCTGCCGCAGCGCGTCCCGGTCCCCCATGGTGTGCTCCTCTCCACCGTCCAGCATCCTCCCCTCGCCGCCCGCGCGGTACCCCGCGGACAGTCACGTTCTGCTGGAAAAATCAAGTGCTGAACCGTGACCGGGGGCTCAGTAGGATGGGCCGGAGCCACCGGATCTTCCTGATTTCCCTGGTGGCTGGGCCGGTGCGGGGGCGATCTCGCGCCGGCCCGCTCATGCGCCGGCGCGAGATCGCCCCTCCCCGGGTTCCCCGGCATCAACAGGTCCGCTCCTGCGCCGGCAGCGCGCCCTGGAGCAGGTAGCCGTTGACGACCTCGTCCACGCAGAGGTTGCCCCGCAGGTAGGAGCCGTGCCCCTCCCCCTCCCGGGTGAGCAGGTGCCCGCCCGCCAGCTGCTCGGCGAGCGCCTCGGACCAGGCGTAGGGCGTGGCCGGGTCCCCCGTGCCGCCGACCACGAGGACGGGCCCGGCCCCCGCCCCGTCGACCGGCGCCGGCGGGGAGACCGGCTCGTGCGGCCAGGCCCCGCAGTAGGCCTCGTCGTGGCTGAAGTAGTCCCCGAGCGTGGGGGCGGCCTCCTGCAGGCGCGCGTCCAGGGCGGCCATGGCCGCGGGGCTGTCGTCCACCGGGTAGTCCAGGCAGTCGATGGCCGTGTTCGCCTCGTTCGCGTTGGAGTACGTCCCGTCGGGACTGCGCCCGTAGGCCGAGTCCGCCAGGAACATCAGCGCCGTTCCGTCCCCGTGGTCCAGGGCCCGGCCGAGGGCCTGGCCCAGGAGCCACCAGACCCGGTCCTCGTAGAGCGGCCTGATGATCCCGGCGACCGCGTCGTCCACGGTGAGCGGCCGGCCGTCGGCGGTGGGCAGCGGCTGCGTCTCGAGCCGCTCCAGCAGGGCGTCGATCTCCGCGACGGCCTCGTCCACGGTGCCCTCGAGCGGGCAGCCGTCCTGCGGCAGGCAGGAGGCGGCGAAGACCCGCAGGGACCGCTCGAAGCCGGCGGCCTGCTGGACGCTGAGGTCGGCGATGTCCAGGGCCGGGTCGACCGCGGCGTCCAGCACGAACCGGCCGGTGCGCTCCGGGAACAGCTCGATGTAGGCCGCGCCGAGCAGGGTGCCGTAGGAGTAGCCGAGATAGGTCAGCCGGTCGTCCCCCAGGACGGCGCGCAGCAGGTCCAGGTCCCGGGCGGCGCTGTCGGTGTCGACCTCCCCCAGGAGCGGGCCGGTGGTGCTGGCGCACGCCGCGGCGAACAGCTCGGCCCGCGCGGTGAGCTCGGCGAGCCCCTCCGGGGTGTCCGGGTCCACCGGGTCGGCGCGCCAGGCGTCCACGGTGGGCCCGTCCACGCAGTCCACCGCGGTGGAGGACCCCACGCCCCGGGGGTCGAAGCCCACGACGTCGTAGGCGGCGCGCACGTCCGGGTCCAGGCCGGCCGCCCATCCCTCGATCGCCGCCGTGCCGGAGCCGCCCGGGCCGCCGAAGTTCACGAGCAGCGAGCCCTGCGGCGCGGCCGCGCCGGTGCTCGGCACCCGGGTGAGGGCGAGGTCGATCACCCCGGCGGCGGGGTCGGCGTGGTCCAGCGGAGCGCTCACCGTGGCGCACTCGGCGGCCACCCCGCACGGGGTCCACACGATCTCCTGCGCGTAGAACGGCTCGAGCCCGGGCGGGGCCTGCGCGGTGACCACCGGTGCGGTGCGCGGGACCGCGCCCGCCCCGGTGACCGGGGCGGCGGCGAGGAGGACGGTGAGGGAGAGCACGGCTGCTCCCGCGCGGGCTCGTGCGCGGTGGGGCCGCCGCGCACGGGTGCGGGGCGGAGCGGGAATGGCGGTGGGCTGGCAAGGGTGCACGGCACATCACGTCCTCGGGACGGGCGACCGGGATGCGGATCGGGATCGCGCGACGGCGCGGGCCGACCGGTGCCCACCGGTCTCGCGCGCGCCCGGACGACCGGACGTCCCGGTGCGCCGCCGGGTCCGAGCGCTCGCGACCAACTGTGCAGTGACGAGGGGCTTCAGGGTAGAGGCGCCGCGCGGCGGGGGTCAACGATGTGTCGGCGCCGCCCCCGCCGCACCCGGGTCCCCGGTGGGAGGCAGCGCGGCGGGCGGCCCGCCCACGGCGCAGTGCGTCGGCGCGACCCCCGCCCGCGGCGGGACCGGCCGCCCGGCCGGGGGCCCCGCGCGGGAGGCGGCCTGCTCGGCGGGGGTCCGGACGAGCAGCGCCGACAGCAGCCCGCCCACGACCAGCGTCCCGGCGCAGACCCGGGTGATCAGCACGAACGCGTCACGGACCCGCTCGGGTTCGGCCAGGCCGCCGTCGCCGAGCCCGCCGAGCAGCGGCAGCGCGGCGACGGCGAGCAGGCCACCGGTGCGGGCGACGGCGTTGTTCACCCCGCTGGCCAGCCCCGCCTGCTCCTCGGGCAGTGCGGCCAGGACGGTCGCGGTCAGCGGGGTGACGATCAGGGTCAGTCCGGCCCCGAACACGGTCGTGGGCACCAGGACGTCGAGCGTGTAGTCGGCCCCGGGCCCGATGCGGCCCAGCAGGGCCACGCCCAGCCCTGCGACCAGGGGGCCGAGCGTCATCAGGGGACGGGGGCCGGTCCGGCTCATGAGGGCGCCCACCGGGGCGGAGAACACCAGCATGAGCAGGGTGACGGGCAGCAGGGACAGGCCGGCCGCGAGCGGGGAGAACCCCGCGCCCACCTGCAGGGCGACGACGAGGGCGAAGAACACCGCCCCCAGGGCCGCGTAGACCAGCAGCGTGATGGCGTTCACCACGACGAACAGGCGCACCCGCAGCACCGCGGGCGGCAGGACCGGGGCGCGCGACCGCCGCTCCCACAGCAGGAACCCGGCCAGCAGCACCAGGCCCCCCGTGAGCAGGCCGAGGGGAGCGGGGGCGCCGGGGCCCGCCTCGGCCGCCGCGGTGAGCCCGTAGGTCAGCGAGCCGAGGGCCAGCACGAGCAGCGCGGAGCCGGGCAGGTCCGGCCGTGCGGCCGCCCCGGGATCCCGGGACTCGGGCACGCAGCGCAGGCTGATGACGACGACGGCCAGCGCGAGCGGCAGGTTGATCAGGAAGACCCAGCGCCAGCTCACGGCCTGCACCAGCCATCCGCCGAGGAACGGGCCGACCGCCGCGGCGACCCCCGTGAGGCCCGACCAGGCTCCGATCGCCCGGGCCCGGTCCTCGGGCGCGAACGAGGCCTGCAGGATCGCGAGGCCGGCCGGCGTCAGCAGCGCCCCGCCCACGCCCTGCGCGGCCCGGGCGAGCACGAGGACCGTGATGTCCGGGGCCAGGCCGCACAGCGCGGACGCCGCGGCGAAGACCGTCACCCCCACGAGGAAGATCCGGCGCCGGCCGTACCGGTCCCCCAGCGCTCCACCCAGGAGCACGAACGCGGCCAGGGTCAGGGCGTAGGCGTTGACGACCCAGGTCAGCCCGGCCGTTCCCGCCCCGAGGTCGGCCCCGAGGGAGGGCAGGGCGATGTTCACGACCGTCGCGTCGAGGAAGGACAGCGCCGAGCCGAGGACCGTCGCGGTGAGCACCCACCGGGCGCGGGCCTGCCCCCAGGCCAGCGGCGCCGGCGGGCGGCCGGCCGGACCGGTAACGGCGCGGGCGGAGGAGTCGTTCATCGCGGCAGGACCTGGTGCTTCCCGGGGGGCGTCACCGGTGGAGGTGCCGGCGCCAGTCGGCGGGCACCGCCCCCGCGGGGCCGGGGACCGGCTGGTCCTCCGGCCGGTGCTGCGGCGGGGCGAGCTCGGGGCCCTCCACGAAGGTGCCGGTGGCGTAGTCCCACCACCAGGACTCCCCCGGCTCGAAGCTGCGCACGTACCGGTGGCCCGTCCGCCGGTGGTGGGCGGTGGCGTGCTGGGCCGGGGAGGTGTCGCAGCACCCGATGTGCCCGCACCGGGCGCACCGGCGCAGGTGCACCCACCAGCCTCCGTCCGCCAGGCACTCGGCGCACCCGGTGCCGCTCGGACCGGCGCCCACGTCGATGTCGTCCTCGGCCATGCCGACCACCCCCGCGTCGCGGGCCGCCGCGCCGCGCGGCGCCCGGCACCACTGTCCCACGCCGGCGGGTCCTCGACCAGCCCTGGAATTCCCGGCGGGGCACCCGCACACTGGGCGGAGGAGGACGCCATGAACCACGCCGCTTTCCCCCAGATGCCGTACGAGCCCTGGCGGGAGACCCGCGAGACCCTGCACCGGTTCCTGCAGGTGGTCGGCAAGGTGCGGCTGGCGGCCGCGCCCCGCCGCAACCACTGGTGGAACGTGCCGTTCCACGTCACCGGGCGGGGCCTGACCACCCGCCCGATGGGCCGCGACCCGGTGTTCGCGATCGACCTCGACCTGCTCGACCACCGCCTGGACCTCAGCACCGCCACGGGCCTGAGGCACTCCTTCGCCCTCCCGGGACTGTCCGTGGCGGCCTTCCACGACCGCCTGCTGCACGCCCTCGGGGCCGCCGGGGTCGAGGTCGCCATCGCCGACCCCCGCCCCTTCGACCTGCCCGACTCCGGGCGTCCGTTCGCCGAGGACACCGAGCACGCCGCCTACGACCCCGCCGCCGTGACCCGGTACTGGCAGGTGCTGGGCCAGGTGAACCTGCTGCTCGAGCGGTTCGCCGGCGAGTGGTCCGGCAAGACCAGTCCCGTCCACCACTTCTGGCACACCTTCGACATCGCGGTGACCCGCTTCGCCGACACCGCCGTGGACGTCCCGCCCGGCGCGGACCCGGTGACGGGCGAGGCGTACTCGCGGGAGGTCATCAGCTCGGGGTTCTGGTTCGGCGACGACGCCTTCCCCGAGCCGGCCTTCTACTCCTACACCGCCCCGGAGCCGGACGGCCTGGCCGCCGAGCCGCTGCGGCCGGACACGGCCCGGTGGGCCGAGCGCGCCGGGAGCCACCTGGCGGTCCTGCGCTACGACGACGTCCGGGGGCTGGCCGACCCGCACGGCGCCGTCCTCGAGTTCTGGGACAGCGCCTACCGGGCCGGGGCACGCCGCAGCGCCTGGGACTTCTTCCACTACGACTGCCCGGGCGGGATCACGGACCCCCGCGTCTGAGGGACGGGGCCGGCGGTGCTCAGCCGCTCTGCCGGGCCTGGCGCCGCGGGTCGAAGAACTTCCCGAGCACCACGGTGTCCTGCACGGCGTAGCCGAGCCGCTCGTAGAAGTCCCGCGTGCCCGCGTTGCCGGTGCGCACCATCAGCTGCATCTTCGGGATGCCGCGCCCGGCCACCCACTGCTCGCACGCGGCCATCAGCGCCCGGCCCAGGCCTCTCCCCCGGTGGGAGGGCCGCACGGCCACGTAGTACACCCAGCCCCGGTGCCCGTCGTGGCCCACCATCGCGGTGCCCACGAGCCCGTCCTCCTCGACGGCGGCCAGCACCGTGGACGAGGGCCCCGCCAGGGCCCGGGCCAGGTCCGCCCGCGGGTCGTTCCACGGACGGGTCAGCCCCGCGTCCTCCCACAGGGCCACGGCGTCCTCGCACAGGTGCTCGGGCAGTCGGTCGACGATCATGCGGCCTCCTTCGACCGGCCCATGCTCTCACGCGTCGCCGCGCCGAGCGGGCGTTCTCGCCCTGCGATAACGCGTCTGGCCCGTCGTGGTGATCTGCCTCACACTCGGTGGTGACACCCGGCAGCGCCGACGAGGAGGAGACCCATGGTCTATCCCGCGAAGTACTCCGCCCTGAACGCCCTCGCCCTGACGGACGAGGCGAAGCGCACCCTGACGCGGATCGTGCGGGTCGCGTTCCCGCACCCGCAGCTCCCGGACGGCCCGTACGAACGGATGACCGAGAAGATCGTGGCGGAGGCCGAGAACTCCACCTGGTTCCGGATGGCCCTGACCCAGGGGCTGCTGACCCTCGACTCGCTGAGCGAGGAGCCGTTCGTGGACCTCCCCGACGAGGCCGCCCTGAACGTGCTCAAGCGGATCGCCGACCTCGAGTTCTTCGGGTTCATCCGCCGCACCACCGTGCTGCACCTCTACGACGACCACGAGGTGTGGGAGGCCCTGGGCTACGAGGGCGAGTCCTTCTCGAAGGGCGGCTATCTGCACCGCGGCTTCGACGACCTCGACTGGCTGCCCGATCCGCGCGTCGAGGAGTCCGAGGAGGAGCTGCCCGAGTGCGGCCGCCTCGGCTACCCGGTGGCGAGCGCCGCCCCCAAGGAGGGATGGAACCTGGACCAGCAGGGCGCCTCCGAGACCACCGAACAGCCCTTCAGCGACCTCTTCAAGGGGTCGGACGTCGTCGAGCCGGGAGAGACCGCATGACCACCACGCCCCAGGACCAGCAGCGCTCCGCCCGGATCGAGCTGGACGACGACTCCGCCGTCGTCGTCATCGGCTCCGGCGCCGGCGGGGGAACGCTGGCCCACGAGCTGACCGAGAAGGGCATCAAGGTGGTCCTGCTCGAGGCCGGGCCGCACCTGACCAGCGAGGACTGGGTCAACGACGAGTGGGAGGCCTTCCACCAGATGGCCTGGCTGGACCCCCGGACCACCACGGGGTCCTGGCGGATCGCGCGGGACTTCCCCAACCTCCCGGCGTGGCTGGTCAAGGCCGTCGGCGGGACCACCACCCACTGGTCGGGGGCCACGCCGCGGTTCAAGGCCCACGAGTTCCGCACGCGCAGCGTCTACGGGCGCGTGGACGGCGCGAACCTGCTGGACTGGCCGATCACGCTCGAGGACCTGGCCCCGTACTACGACCGCGCCGAGCGGAAGATCGGCAGCACCCACCGGCACGGCCGTCCCCCGCTGCCCGCGAACAACAACTACAAGGTGCTCGCGGCGGGCGCGCAGCGGCTCGGCTACCGGCACTACGCGACCGGCCCGTACGGGACCAACGCCGAACCGTACGACGGGCGCCCGGCGTCCGTCCAGGACGGGTTCAACTTCCAGGGCGACAAGAACCGGTCCAAGTGGTCCACGCTCGTCTCGGAGATCCCCAAGGCCCTGCGCACCGGCTGCCTCGACCTGCGCGCGGACTGCCACGCCGTGCAGATCACCCACACGGACAGGGGCCTGGTGGACAGCGTGGTCTACGTGGACGGGGACGGCCAGGTGCAGCGGCAGCGGGCACGGCTCGTGGCCGTGGCGTGCAACGCGATCGAGACGCCGCGGCTGCTGATGCTCTCGGCGTCCCCCCTGTTCCCGGACGGGCTCGCCAACTCGTCGGGGCAGCTGGGCCGCAACTACATGCGCCACACCACCGGATCGGTCTACGCGCAGTTCGACCGCCCGGTGCACATGTACCGGGGCGAGACGATGGCCGGGATCGTCGCCGACGAGTCCCGGCACGACGTGGACCGGGGGTTCGCCGGCGGCTACTACATGGAGACGATCTCCCTGGGGCCGGCCTTCCTGGCCAGCTTCGGGGACCCGGGCGCGTGGGGACCGGACTTCGCCGCCCTGCTCGACGGCTACGAGAACACCGCCGGGATGTGGGTGGTGGGCGAGGACATGCCGCAGGAGACCAACCGGGTGACCCTCAACACCACGGTGACCGACCACCTGGGCCTGCCCGTGCCCAACGTGCACTTCGACGACCACCCGAACGACGTCGCGATGCGCAACCACGGCTACCAGCAGGGCTCCCTGCTCTACGAGTCCGTGGGCGCGGTGTCCACGCACCGCACTCCGCCGTACCCGGCGACGCACAACATGGGCACGGCGCGGATGAGCGAGCGCCCCGAGGACGGGGTGACCAACGCGTTCGGCCAGAGCCACGACGTGCCGAACCT
Source organism: Kocuria sp. SM24M-10 (assembly GCF_001027955.1). Classification (NCBI taxonomy): domain Bacteria; kingdom Bacillati; phylum Actinomycetota; class Actinomycetes; order Micrococcales; family Micrococcaceae; genus Kocuria; species Kocuria sp. SM24M-10. The sequence goes on from NZ_LDNX01000081.1 coordinate 10,138, forward strand.
GTTCGTCTCCGACGGGTCGCTGTTCACCACCGGGGCGGCGGCCAACCCGACGCTGACGATCGTGGCGCTGGCCACACGCCAGGCCGACTACATCGCCGAGCAGCTGGCCGGCCGGCACCTGTAGCGCCGCCCCGCGGCGGGGGACCGCTCAGTCGGCCCGGCGGGCCACCGGGCAGTCCTCCGCGGCGCGCAGGGCCCGGCCCACCCGGTCGGCGGCGTCCCGCAGCACCGGCGCGATCGCCCGGTGCCGCCGCTCGAAGTCCGGCGGCCGCAACGACACCGCCACGGAGCCGAGGGTGCGGCCCGCGGCGTCGAGCACGGGCGCGGCCAGGCAGGAGGCTCCGGGCACGAACTCCTCCCGCTCCACCGCGATGCCCTCGGCGCGCACCCGCCGGAGCTCCCGGTGCAGGGTCTCCGGCGTGCGCAGCGTCCGCTCCGTCAGGCCGGGCATGCCGTGGCGCTGGAGGTACTCCGCCACCTCGTCCCGATCCATCCGGGCGAGCAGGATCTTGCCGAAGGCCGTCGCGTGGGCCGCGTCGGTGAACCCGAAGTCCAGGGGGTCGAGACGTGGCCGGCGCGGGGAGTCGACCACGTGCGCCACCACGACGGCGTCCCCGCGGTACACCGCGAAGTAGGCGGCGGCGTCGGCCGAGGCGTGCAGGTCGCGGACCGCGCGCCGGACCGTGCCGGGCGTGCCGACCTGCTGGCGCAGGGACGTGTCGAGGGCGTGCACCTTGTAGCCCAGCCCGTAGCGCCGCTGGTCCCTGAGGTGGACCACGTGCTCGGAGGCCACGAGCGTCTGCAGCAGCCGGTAGACCGAGGGCAGCGGGATCCCGAGCGCGGCGCTGATGTCCTTGGCCGTCGCCCCCCGGGGGTCCCGCGCCACGACGTCGAGCAGCGCGAAGGCCTTCTGGACGGAGGCCAGGCCGGCGTCACGTGTGGTCATGCCTCATATTGTGGCGGTCGGCGTTGCACGTGCCAATGGCCCGGGAGCGCCGCTCCCGGGCCACGGACGGTCCGGCGGAGTCCTCAGCGGACCCCTCGCCGCTCGTCGCGGCGCGGACTCACTCGACGGTGATCTCGCCCATCCGGTTCCAGCCCTGGGCGGAGATCGTCTCGCTGATGATCTGCGGGGTCTCCACGAGCGCCTGGGGTGCCTCCGCCGTGAACGTCCGGAAGTGCTCGCTGTTGACGTGCGGGCCGGCGGCGTCGTTCTCGAAGGCCTCGACGAGGACGAACTCGTTCGGGTCGTCCACGCTGCGGGACCAGTCGAACCACAGGTTGCCCGGCTCCTGGCGGGTGGCCTCCGTGAAGTCCCGCGAGAAGTCGATCCAGCGCTCCGACCACTCCGGCTTCACCTTGAACTTGACGACGATGAAGATCATCCCTGCTCCCTTCTCGGCGGACGCCCGGGGTGCGGGGCCCGGTGCTCTCCTGGTCAGTGTCGCGGTCCGCGGCACGGCCCGCCAAGGCAGGTTATCGCGGACCGATAACCCCGGGGCGCCCCTCGACCCGCCGGTGCCCGGCGGCTCCGGCCCGGATCCCGGGGCCGGGCGGCAGGAGACGCCGCCCGGGTGAGATCATGGGCCCATGAGCCGCAACCTCACCACCGCCCTCGTGGACGACCTGCGGGCACGCATCGTCGACGGGCGCATCGCCCCCGGCGAGCGCCTGCCCAGCGAGAGCAGCCTGATCGCCGAGCACGGGGTGAGCCGGACGGTGGTCCGGGAGGCCGTCGCCCGGCTCCAGGCCGAGGGCCTCGTGCACACGCGGCGGGGCAGCGGCAGCTTCGCCCTCACCCCGCCGGCCGCTCCCGCCGGGGTCGGGCGGCCCGTGCGGACGCTGCGGGACCGCCGCAGCCTGCTCGCCTTCCGCACCGGGGTGGAGTCCGAGGCCGCGGCGCTGGCCGCCACGGCCCGCGACGAGCAGCAGCTCGCCCGGATGGAGCAGGAGCTGCTGCTCACGGAGCAGGACGCGGACCACCCGGCCGCCGCCCTGGAGCACGACTTCGAGTTCCACCGGACCGTCGCCGAGGCCAGCCACAACCCCTACTACGTCGACGCCCTGACCGGCCTGGGTCCGGCCATGATCACCATGCCGCCGCGCCGGCTCGACGGCGCCGGGCCCGGCGGCCGCACGACCCGGGTCGTGGCCGAGCACCGGGCGGTCCTGGACGCCATCCGGGCCGGTGACCCGCTGGCGGCGTCGGCCGCCATGCGCCTGCACCTGGCGAACTCGCTGTGGCGCCTGGAGGCCGAGGCGGGCGGTCCCGTGAGCCGCACGGCCGTCCCGGTCGAGGACTGAGCCGGGGATGCGCGAGATCGAGGTGGTCGCCGGCACAGCGGTGTCGCCGGTGCAGATGCTGCGGGCCCTGCGGGACCAGCCCGGGCTGGTGGCCCTGTTCGGGGACTGGGACGGCGGGGACGCCCTGATCGGCTTCCGGCCCGTGCACGTGCTGGCCCCGGAGGAGGACCCCTTCGCCGCCCTGGACACGGTGCCTCCGTCGGCCGCTCCGGGCACGGTGGCCCCGCTCGCGGCCTCGGGCACGGCGCTCCCGCTCGCCGACCCGGGCACGGTGGCCCCGGGGCCGGCCGGGGCGAGGGCGGACGGGCCCGGCGCCGCGGCGGCCGGCCCGGGCTGGATCGGGTACCTCGGCTACCAGCTGTCCCGGCGGCTGGAGCGCCTCCCGGCGCCCCCGCCGCGCCCGGCGCGGCTGCCGGAGCACCACCTGGGCTTCTACGACCACGTGCTGCGCCGGCGGGCCGACCACGGGGACTGGGTGCTCGAGCGGTGGCCCGGGGCCGATCCGGCCCGGACGGCCGCGGCCCGCCGGATCGTCCGGGAGGCGCTGGCGGGCCCGAGCGGCCCGGAGGCCTACCGGTGCGGGCCCTTCCGCGCGGACGCCTCCGCTGCGGAGCACGCCGCCGCCGTGACCGCGGCGCTCGGGCACATCCGGGACGGTGACATCTTCCAGGCCAACATCTGCCGCGGCCTCGAGGCCGGCTTCGAGGGCGACCCCCTGGACCTCTTCTGCGCCGGGCACGAACGGCTGGCCCCGCGCTTCGCGGCCTTCCTGCGGCTGCCCGGCGGTGCCGTGGCCAGCCTGTCGCCGGAGCTGTTCCTGCGCCGCACCGGGCGTGCCGTGCTCAGCTCCCCCATCAAGGGCACCGCGCCGGCCGTCACCGACCCGGCGGAGCTGCACGCCTCGGCGAAGAACCGGGCCGAGAACGTCATGATCGTGGACCTGATGCGCAACGACCTCTCCCGGGCGTGCGTGCCCGGGTCCGTGCGAGCGCCGGCCGCACCCCGGGTCGAGCCGCACACCGGGGTCCACCACCTCGTGGCGGACGTGCGGGGCCGGCTGCGTGCGGGCCTCGGCGACGGCGACCTGCTGCGGGCCACGTTTCCGCCCGGCTCCTGCACGGGTGCCCCCAAGATCCGGGCCATGGAGATCATCAACGCGCTCGAACCGGCCGGCCGCGAGGTCTACACGGGCGCCGTCGGCTGCGCCGGCCCGGGCGGCCTGGTGCTCAACGTGGCGATCCGCACGTTCGAGTTCACCGGGAACCGGGTCCGGCTCGGCGTGGGCGGCGGGATCGTGGCCGACTCGGACCCCGCCGACGAGGCCCACGAGACGCTCGTCAAGGCGGTGCCCCTGCTCGACGCCGTCGGGGCGGAGCTGGACGCCGCCCTGCGGCAGGACTGGGACCTGCACGGCGTGCCGAGCGCGCCCGGGCCGGCGGACCGGGCCCCGCTCTTCGAGCTGCCGGCCCGGGCCCCGCTGCACGCCGAGGGCGTGTTCACCACTCTCCTCGTGGAGGAGGGGGAACCCGTCCAGCTCGACGCCCATCTGCGCCGCCTCGGCGCCAGCTGCCTGGCCTGCTGCGGCACGGAGCTGCCGCGGGGCGTCCGCGAGGAGGTGCTGGAGCACGCCGCCGGGCTGACCGGCCCCCACCGGCTGCGGATCGCGGCGGCGCCCACCCCGAAAGGAACCCTGGACGTGCGGGTGACGGCCACGGCGCTGCCGCCGGGACCGGTGCCCCCGTGGCGGCTGGTCCCCGTGCGGCTGACCGGCGGCCTGGGCGCGCACAAGTGGGCGGACCGGCGGGTGCTCGTCCACGAGCCCGAGCCCGGGCTGTGGTCGCGCAGCTGCGACCCCCTGCTGGTGGACGCCGACGGCACGGTCCTGGAGACCGGTCGCGCCAACGTCTTCGCGGTGCTCGGCGGCACCGTGGTCACCCCGCCCGCGGACGGCCGCATCCTGCCCGGGGTGGTGCGGGCCCGCGCGCTCGAGGCCCTGCGCCGATCGGGGCGCCCGGTCGGCGAGCGGCCGCTGCGGCTCGGGGAGCTCGCCGCGGCCACGGAGGTGTTCGTGACCAACTCGGTGGTCGGCGCCCACCCCGTCGGCTCCGTGGACGGGGTGGCCCGGTGGGAACCAGGCCCCGTCCAGCACTCCCTGACCCGCGCCCTCCGCCGAGGGCGCGGGTGACCGCGGGTGACGGCGAGCGCGCACGGGCGGGTCGCCGTCACCTGCGGCCTCGACGTGAGGCGAGGAGAGGTGGGACGGAGTGAGGGCGGCGGGGCGGGTCAGAAGACGATCGTCTGGCGGGCGTGGCGGACGACCCGGTCCTGGCAGTGCCACAGCACCGCGCGGGCGAGCACCTGCCGCTCCACGTCGGCGCCGCGCCGTGCGAAGTCCTGGGCGGTGTCCCGGTGGGAGACCCGCACCACGTCCTGCTCGATGATCGGTCCCTCGTCGAGGTCCTCGGTGACGTAGTGCGCCGTGGCGCCGATGATCTTCACGCCGCGCTCCTTGGCCTTGCGGTAGGGCTCCGCGCCCACGAAGGCGGGCAGGAACGAGTGGTGGATGTTGATCACCGGCACGCCCACGGCCTCGAGGAACGGCGAGGAGAGGATCTGCATGTAGCGGGCCAGCACCACGAGGTCGACGTTGCCGTCCAGCAGCCGCAGGTGCTCCGCCTCGGCGACCGCCTTGTCCTCGGTGGGGACGTGGAAGAAGGGGATGCCGAAGCCCCGGACCTCCTGCGCCAGGTCCGGGTGGTTGGAGACGACCATCGAGATCGTCACGGGCAGCTCGCCGCGGCGCTGGCGCCAGATGAGGTCCAGCAGGCAGTGGTCGGACCGGGAGGCGAAGACCGCCACCCGCCGGGGCGCCGAGAGGTCCGTGAACCGCCACTGCAGGTCGAAGCCGCCCGTGAGGGCCGCGGCGAGGTCCTGCTCGAGCACGGGCCGCAGCGCCGGGTAGGCGGGCAGGTGGAAGACCGTGCGCTGGAAGAACGCCCCGCCCTCGGGGTCGTCGGAGTGCTGGTCCAGCGCCACGATGTTCGCCCCGTGCCGGGCCAGCACGGAGGTCACGACGGCGACGATGCCCGGCTGGTCCCGGCCGTGCACCACGAGGCTGGCGTGGTCGGGGCGGAGCACGGACTGCTGCGGAGGCCTCATGGCGCCACCCGCTCCCCGCCGAACTGCCGGACCCAGCAGGCCGTGGCCCCCAGCCCGCCGAAGGTGTAGAAGTGCAGCCGCACCGGACCGTGGGCTTCGGCGTCGTAGCCCGCGGCGAGGTCGTGCAGGAAGCGGTCGGGACCCGCGGTGCCCAGCAGGTGCGTGAGGGAGAGACCGTACTTCTGCGCGATCCCCGCCGAGGTGGCCACGCCGAAGCGGCGGGCGTGGCCGAGCAGCCGGCGGACCCCCGCCGGACCCGGCACGCCGATCCGCACCGGGGCGTCGATCCCGCGGCGGCGCGCCTCGGCCAGCCACGACAGGACCGGGGCGGTGTCGAAGCCGAACTGGGTGAACACCGTGGCCTCGAGGCCCTGCTCGCGCAGGGCGGCCGTCTTGGCCGCCAGCGCCGACCACAGGACGTCGTCGTCGACGGCGGGGTGGCCCTCCGGGTAGCCGCCGATGCCCACGCCGCGCACGCCGTGGCGCTGGAGGGCCCCGCTGCGGATGACCGCGAGGGCGTCCTCGTAGGGACCCTGCGGGGTCCCGGGGTCACCGCCCACGACGAGCACCTGCTCGGCGGCCCCGGCCTCCGCGAGGTGCACGAGGAAGGCGTCGAGCTCGTCCCGGGAGCGCAGCCGCCGCGCCGAGACGTGGGGCACCGGCACGAACCCGTGCTCGCGCACGGCCCGGGCGGCGGCCACGCGCAGCGCCGGATCCTCGTGAGCGAGGAACGTGACGTTGATCCGGGTGCCCGGGGGGATCCCCGGGCCCGCCTCCTGCAGGGCGGGCACGTCCCGGCCCGTCATCTCCAGCGAGAAGCCCGGGAGCATCTGCACGGCGGCCGGGCTCCCGGTGGGCGTGCTGGTCGGCATGGGTCCCGTCCTCTCCACGGCGCCGGACCGGCCGGGCGCTCCGCACGGGCGTCCACGCCCGCGCACGGCAGGTGCCACCAGTATGCACAGCGCCCTCCCGGGAGGAACACCGCGCCCCGCCCAGGCCTCATCGCCGCCCCGAGTGGCTCGTGCAGAGCAGGGCACCCTGCCGGCCGGGGACGCGGCAGGAGGCGGAAATATCCTCGCACCACCCCTTGACTCGTGAGCTGGCTCACAGATACGGTTTGGAAAACGCTTTCCAGCACTCAGGACCGAGCACCAGGAGACACGATCGACATGAAGCGCACCGGACCTCTCGCCAAGGCCGTCACGGCCCTCGCCGTATCCGCCCTCGCCCTCACCGGCTGCGGCGGCGGCGACAGCGCCGCAGCCGACGGCGACGTCGAGCTCCGGTTCGCCTGGTGGGGCTCGGACACCCGCCACCAGCGCACCCAGGAGATCATCGACGCCTTCGAGGAGCAGAACCCCGGCATCACCGTGACCGGCGAGTACGGCGACTGGGCCGGCTACTGGGACAAGCTCGCCACCCAGACGGCCTCCAACGACGCCCCGGACGTCATCCAGATGGACGCGAAGTACATCCGCGAGTACGCCGACAACGGCGCGCTGCTGGACCTCTCGGACATGGATCTCGGCGAGCTCAGCGAGGACGTCGTGGAGAACGGCCGCACCGAGGAGGGCCTGTTCGGCGTGACCACCGGCGTCAACGCCATGGCCATCATGGCCAACCCCACGATCTTCCAGGAGGCCGGCGTCGAGCTGCCCGACGACACCACCTGGACGTGGGAGGACTTCTCCGACGTCGCCCAGCAGGTCACGGAGGGCAGCGACGCGTACGGCGCCGCCGGCCCGGCGGAGCCCGACACCTTCCAGATCTGGCTGCGCCAGCAGGGCAAGGAGCTGACCACCCCTGAGGGCGAGCTCGGCTTCGACGCGGCGGACGCCGCCGAGTACCTGGAGATGCAGCACCGGATGATGCAGGAGGGCGCCCTGCCCCCCGCCTCGGTCGTGGCCGAGGACCAGGCGCCCAACCCGGACCAGTCCCTGACGGGCACCAACGGCGCCGCGATGGGCGCGTGGTGGACCAACCAGCTGAGCTCTGTCAGCGACGCGTCGGGCAACGACCTCGTCCCGCTGCGCTTCCCGAGCATGGACGGCACGGCGGAGGGGGCCGCCCTCTACTACAAGCCAGCGATGTTCATGTCGGCCTCCGCCCGCACGGAGCACCCGGAGGAGGTCAAGAAGTTCATCGACTTCATGGTCAACAGCGAGGAGGCCGGCCTGCTCAACCTCGCCGACCGGGGCCTGCCCGCCAACGAGTCGGTGCGCGAGGCCGTGGTCCCGGAGATGAACGAGGCAGACGCCCGCTCCGCGGAGTTCCTCGAGGAGATCGAGCCGGAGCTGGGCGATCCGACGCCGATCCCGCCGCTGGGCTACAGCACCCTGCAGGAGATCCTGTACCGCTACGAGCTGGAGGTGTTCTTCGACCGGGCGAGCCCGCAGGAGGCCGCCGAGCGGATGATCTCCGAGATGGAGTCGGCGATCAGCTGACCCGCACGCGCCGCGGGCGCCGGCCGGACCGGCGCCCGCGGCGCGGCCCGGCCCGCACCCGCGGACCCCAGTCCCTCCGCGGCCGACACCGGCGGCGGAGGGACTTCGCACGTCCGCGCACGCGGCCGTCGACACCACGGCCGCGCAGGACCCCTCGAGCACGACCTCTAGTCATACAAGTTTCCAACTTGTACTATTCGTGGTGTCCACCCCACATCCAGCACGAGGACCCACCATGACCTACACCCCGGACGCCGTCCGCCACCTGCAGCTGTCCACCGTCACCCTGCCGCTGAGCACCCCAATCTCCGACGCCAAGGTGTTCACCGGCCGGCAGCGGCCGATGACCGAGGTCGTCTTCCTCGTCGCCGAGATCAGCACCGAGCAGGGCCACTCGGGAGTGGGGTTCAGCTACTCCAAGCGCGCGGGCGGGCCGGCCCAGTACGCCCACGCCAAGGAGGTCGCCGAAGGGCTCATCGGCGAGGACCCCAGTGACATCGCCAAGGTGTACGACAAGCTGCTGTGGGCGGGAGCCTCGGTGGGCCGCTCCGGGGTGGCCACACAGGCACTGGCCGCGATCGACGTGGCCCTGTGGGACCTCAAGGCCAAGCGGGCCGGCCTGCCGCTGGCCAAGCTCCTGGGCGCCCACCGGGACTCGGTGCGCACCTACAACACCTCCGGCGGCTTCCTGCACGCCTCCCTGGAGGAGGTCAAGGACCGCGCCACGGCCTCCCTCGAGGCCGGCATCGGCGGGATCAAGATCAAGGTGGGCCTGCCCGACTCGGCGGAGGACCTCCGGCGCGTGGCCGGCGTGCGCGAGCACATCGGGGCCACCGTGCCCCTCATGGTCGACGCGAACCAGCAGTGGGACCGGGCGACCGCCCTGCGCATGGGCCGGAGGCTCGAGGAGTTCGACCTCACCTGGATCGAGGAGCCGCTGGACGCCTACGACGCCGAGGGCCACGCCCGGCTCACGGCCACCCTGGACACCCCGATCGCCACCGGCGAGATGCTCGCCTCGGTCGCCGAGCACGCGCGGCTCATCGACGCCCGGGCCTGCGACATCATCCAGCCCGACGCCCCGCGGGTGGGCGGGATCACGCAGTTCCTGCGCCTGGCCGCCCTGGCCGACCAGCGCGGCCTGGACCTCGCCCCGCACTTCGCCATGGAGATCCACCTGCACCTGGCCGCCGCCTATCCGCGCGAGCCCTGGGTGGAGCACTTCGACTGGCTCGACCCCCTCTTCGAGGAGCGCCTCGAGACCCGCGACGGCCGCATGCTGGTCCCCGCACGCCCCGGACTGGGCATCACGCTCAGCGAGCAGGCCCGCGCCTGGACCACCGACAGCGCAGCGTTCGGCACCGCGTAGTCGAGCACGGCCCGGGGTCGCCCGGTCCGCCCGAACACGTCCGCACCACCTCTTGACCCGTGAGCTGGATCACAGTTAGTATTGGGAAAACGCTTTCCATCACCGCCCCGACCCAGGAGACACGATCGACATGAAGCGCACCGGACCTCTCGCCAAGGCCGTCACGGCCCTCGCCGTGTCGGCTCTCGCCCTCACCGGCTGCGGCGGCGGCGACAGCGCCGCCGCCGACGGTGACGTCGAGCTCCGTTTCGCCTGGTGGGGTTCGGACACCCGCCACCAGCAGACGCAGAAGATCATCGACGCCTTCGAGGAGGAGAACCCGGGCATCACGGTGACCGGCGAGTACGGCGACTGGTCCGGGTACTGGGACAAACTGGCCACGCAGACGGCCTCCAGCGATGCCCCGGACGTCATCCAGATGGAGGAGAAGTACATCCGCGAGTACGCCGACAACGGCGCGCTGCTGGACCTCTCCGACGTGGACGTGAGCGAGATCGACGAGGGCGTCGTGGAGAGCGGCCGCACCGAGGAGGGCCTGTTCGGTGTGGCCACGGGCGTGAACATCATGGCGCTGGTGGCCAACCCGGCGCTGTTCGAGGAGGCCGGCGTCGAGCTGCCGGACGACAGCACGTGGACCTGGCAGGACTACTCGGACGTCGCGGCGCAGATCACGGAGAACTCGGACGCCTACGGGGCCAGCGGACCGAACGAGCCGGCGGGCTTCCAGATCTGGCTGCGGCAGCAGGGCAAGGAGATGACCACCCCCGAGGGCGAGCTCGGCTTCGAGGTGGCCGACGCGGCCGAGTACCTGGAGCTGCAGAAGCAGCTGATCGAGGACGGGGCCCTGCCCCCGGCCTCGGTGCTCACCGAGGACCAGAGCCCGGGCCCAGACCAGTCCCTGACGGGCACCAACGGCGCCGCGATGGGCATGTGGTGGACCAACCAGCTGAGCGCCCTGAATGCGGCGTCCGGCAACGACCTCCTCCCCCTGAGGTGGCCCGGTACCCGGGATCCCGGCTCGAGCTCAAGCCCACCGGGGCGGCGTTCCACACCCGCACGATGACGGACCAGGCGTCGTCCGCCCGCGCCGAGCAGGAGATGATCGAGGCCTTCGAGCAGCTGGACGGACTGAAGGTCACCCCGGGCCAGCACGTGGTCGAGTCCTCGGTGCACTCCGCCACGAAGGGCGAGGGCATCACGGCGTTCATGCAGGCGACCGGTGCGGAGGTCACCCTCTTCGCCGGCGACGACGTCACGGACGAGAACGCCATGCGAGAACTCGGCCCGGACGATCTCGGCATCAAGGTGGGCAACGGTGAGAGCGCGGCGGCGCACCGGGTCGCGTCCCCGGCCGAACTGGCCGGAGTGCTCGCCCGGCTGGCTGAGCTGCGGAGCACCGCTCTGTCCTGAGCGCGGGCGCCGCCGAGGCCGCGGCGGCGCGTCGATGGGACGCCGGTGGCGCCGGAGGCATGACCGTGATTAGGATCACTGTGGCCCCCGTCACCTGTGGGGGTTGCTCTTCTCCTTCGGATCGTCCGGCACGTGCCTGCCGGGAAAGAGGCTTGTTCCATGTCTGCTGTGCGCTACGCGAATGTCACCTGTCAGTACCCGGGGGCCGAGCGGCCCTCGGTCACCGATCTGGACCTGGAGGTGGCCGACGGGGAGTTCCTGGTCCTGGTCGGACCCTCCGGGTGCGGCAAATCCACCACCCTGCGGATGCTGGCCGGCCTGGAGGAGGTCACCGCCGGGAACATCTACATCGGGGACCGCGACGTCACCGACGTGCCCTCGCGGGACCGCGACATCGCGATGGTCTTCCAGAACTACGCCCTCTACCCGCACATGACCGTGGCCGAAAACATGGGCTTCGCCCTGAAGATCGCCAAGGTCCCCGCCGAGGAGCGAAAGCGCCGGGTGGAGGAGGCCGCCAAGATCCTGGATCTGACCGACTACCTCGACCGCAAGCCCAAAGCGCTGTCCGGCGGGCAGCGCCAGCGGGTGGCGATGGGCCGGGCCATCGTGCGCTCCCCGCAGGTGTTCCTGATGGACGAGCCGCTGTCGAACCTGGACGCGAAGCTGCGCGTGCAGACCCGCACCCAGATCGCCTCCCTCACCCGCCGCCTGGGCGTGACCACCGTCTACGTCACCCACGACCAGGTCGAGGCGATGACCATAGGCGATAGGGTCGCCGTGCTCAAGGACGGGGTGCTGATGCAGGTCGACACCCCCCGGGCCCTCTACGACCGCCCGGCCACCGAGTTCGTCGCCGGGTTCATCGGCTCCCCGGCGATGAACCTCTTCCGCTCCCCGGTCACCGACACCGGGGTGAACCTGGGCACCCTGGCCATTCCGCTGAGCCCCGCCCAGCGGGCGGCACTGACCGGCAACCAGGTCACC
>NZ_LDNX01000082.1:0-12697 GCF_001027955.1 Kocuria sp. SM24M-10
CAAGATGGACGACCCGCCCTCAGCACTGGACACCTCGAGCAGCTCGGCCATGCGGGTGATCTCGTAGTCGGCCTTCTCCGCGTCGATGAGCTCGAACATCCTCACCGGTTCTGGTTCTCGGTCGCGAAGAAGGCGGCTGCTTTTTTCAGGAACTCCCGGTCCATCCGCAGCTCGGCCACCTCACGGCGCAACCGCTCCAGCTCTGCCCGCTCATCGGTATCCAGTGCTGAGGGCGGGTCGTCCATCTTGGCCCTCTCGATCGCGACCCAACGACCCAGCAGAGCTTCTCCGACACCGATCTCCTTCGCCACGTGGACGATCGGGCGCCCGGGTCGATCACCAGATGCGCGGCATCACGCCGGTACGCGGGCGTGTACCTCTTCCGTTTGGCTCCCACAGGAACATCCTCCCTGCCAGGCACCAGGCCTGACCATCAAGGACGTCCACCGAAGGGGGACAACCTCAGAAGACAAGATAGAAGGCGGGATGGTCTCAGCCTTTCCACCCTGTCTGGTCCTCCGCGGACTGGACCTCTTGTGCCCTTTAGCGGACGGGCCCGTTGCGGGGCTCGAGCGCGTGGCGTCGGCCGAGGGTCAGCCACAGGATCGGCCCCAGTAGCGGGGCGGCCAGTAGCACGAGTAGCCACAGCAGGCGCTGGGTCCCGGTGTAGTGCTCGTCGCGGGACAGGGAGAGCAGCGCGACGACGAACAGCACGATCACCGCGGCGCCGGCCAGCAGCGCGAGGACTTCCCAGCTGGTGGGGATCAGCGGGTTCATCCCCGCCCCGCTCAGGCTGATGGTCATCGGGCACCCCGCGGTCATCTCATCGTCCTTCCGTGTCGTCGGGCCGGGCCTGCGAGGAGCGCCGGCGGTCCCACCAGCGCATCAGGGCGGCTCCGAGGCTCGCCACCGCCAGAGCGGCCAGGGCGGAAGCGACGAAGCCCTCGGCCCACCAGCCGGCCGCACCGGCGAGGACACCGAAGATGATGCCGATCAGCGCGCTACCGGGGTGGGTGATGACCGGGTCGGAGTCGGCAGGTTTGGCGTGCACCGCTTAGCCCTCGGAGACCTGCAGCTGCGGGGTGAGCCGGGTCCATCCCTGCGGTGCGTCCTCCTCGGGCAGCCCGTTGGGGTTGTAGTCGGCCTGGATCCCGATCAGGCCACTGGTGCCCACCCGGCCACCGGAGCCGCACCCGACGACCCAGGTCTCCGGGGCGTTGGGGTCGAAGCTGAGCAGGCAGTCGCCCTGGCTCGGTGAAGACACGGCGAAGAACTGGTACCCGTCGTGGGTGGCCAGCAACCGGGAGCTGTCCGGGTCGAAGTCGTACTGCCCGGCGGGAACCTGGGCCGGCAGCAGGTCGGCCTCGCTCTGCTCGCCGTCGTAGACGCCGGGCCCGGCATCGGCGCACCCGGCGAGGCTCAGCGCAGCGGTCGTGAGGAGCATGGTCACCAGTGACCGGCGCATGACGATCCTCGCTCTCGATCGGGGCCAACGATGCTGTCTGCCCTTCCACTGTAGGGGCCGAGGACCCTGGCGGCGCGGAGCATCGACACGGCCTCGAGCGGTCCGCCTTGGCCCTCAGATGATCTGCTTCCGCGCCCACGGAGGCCTCAGATGGGGCCGCTCCACGGTATGGCCGACCTGTCGGTAAGGAGGACTCACGGGTCTCGTCTGAGAGGGCGAGAGAAGGGCAGGAAGTAGACCCCGGAGTCTCGCCATACCCTCCAACGGAGTCCGCGGTGAAACCTCATCAGCGCGGTGATGCTGCGCCCCAGGCCGGTGTCGGTCAGGGGCGTGGGCGGTCCCTGTTGCTGCGGGGTCGCCCGGGGGTGAGCATCCCGGACTCGTTCACCAGCAGCACACCTGCTGCCGCAGGCAGAAAGAGCAGGGCGGGCAACCATTCGGTGACGGCGAACAGGCCCAGCGCGAGGAGGAGAACGACGATCGCAGCGACTCGGACTTTGGTGTGCATGACATCACTTCCGTTGAGTCCGTGAAGCCTAGCATCGGCCTCCGGCACGGCTTCCTGCCCGATTCAGCGGGCAGGTGCTTCGTGAGTGGAACCGCTACGTGACATCCCGGGATCGCGGGCCTCCCGGGGCGCCGAGCCAGAGAACCGGGGACCAAGCGGAGAATGTGGGTCATGTCGGAAATGTTCAGGTGGGTGCCTGACCTCGAGCGGGGTGAGTGGCTGCGCCCGATGGAAGCCGAGCCGTGGGGCAGCGTCCTGTCGGTGGTGCCGCGAGGCTTCCAGGCCTACGCGCGCCTGTTCCACCCGGTCGAGCGCGACCGGCCACGGGCGACAAGGACCTGGCAGGGCCTCGATGAGGCCACCTACTTCGCCGGTGTCCACGACATCGAAGCCGCACTCGAGACCCAGCGTGCCACCTGGGCCCAGGCCGCGGCATCCTTCGGCACGACCATGCACGCCCAAGCCCAATACGCACGCCTCGTCCGGGCCGACTACGGCAAGGTCGACGGCGTGATCGCCGCCGACGGCTGGCGCTACGGCGACACATCCGAGGGCCGCCTCGACACCACCTCCCTGGCGGCGGCCTCGGCGGTGCTCGCCCGGCACACCAGCACCCCGGATGCTGGGATCGCCGCGATCTGGGAAGGCTGGGGCGGGCTGGTCAGTTCGGCCGGAGCCGCCCGGCTCGTGCTCGTACCCAGCGATGAGTGGCCGGTCGCAGACACCGACGAGGACACAGGAACCGTGACCACCCCCTCCCTGCGCCAACGGCTGGTTGCTGCCCTGGAGCAGGGACTCACCGACGCGCGGGCGCTGCTGCAGGCCCTCCCCCGGGGTGCCCACCATGACCCCGCGCCCGGCACCGGGGTGCTGGCCCCGGAGATCGCCACCGGGCCGCGGTTCGCACTGCACGGGGACACCGGGCGGCACTACGTCCTGTTCGAGGCCGGGGCCGAGGACTTCGCCGACCCCGCGTGGCCGGCCCGTGCGCCCTGGGTCGATGAGCCCGTGTGGGCGCCCTCGCCCAGCATCCTGTGGCCGGACGACCACGCCTGGGTGCTGGCCACCGAGATCGACTTCGACTCCACCCTCGTGGCCGGCACCACGGCACTGGTGCGCGAGCTCGTGCGAACCCCGGGTCTGGAGGTGCTGCCCCTGCGCACCGACGCCGACCTCACCTGGGACGGCGATGCGCTCAACCGCCCCCAGTGACGTCGTAGCCTCGGACGCCACCCGAACATCAATCCCATCTACAGCGTTGACGGATCAGGAGCACCCGCGGGCGCACGTCCTCCTAGCGGGAGTTCGCATCGGCGGCGCCGTGGGCGCGGCGGACAGGAACAGCACCACGGTCCCGGACGGCCAGGACAACCCCACCGAGCAACCCGCCCACCACCCCGTACGGGGTCAGCACCAGGGCGTAGAGGAACCACACCGGGTCGAGGACCACGTTGAGCACCAGGAACGGCAGCATCAGCGACGCACCGGCGACGCCCATCAGGGCGATGCGGACCCCGGCGGTCAGGCCGTAATCGGCCCCGGCCTCCCAGCACGGGCCCCACACCAGCTGGGTCCACACCAACCCCACCCCCGTCGACACCGCCCAGCACAGCACCCAGGCCGACCAGCCGCCCGGTGACAGGACAGCGGCGTAGCCCAGGGCCAGCACCGCGGTGAGCGCCTGGAACACCAGATAGGTGCTCAGCCGATGCACGTGCAGGGCTCGCCTCACCAGCTCACGCCTCTCCGCTCGCTAGCCCCCACCGTATGCCGCGCACCCGCGCCACGGCGCAAGAACCCCGCGCGGGGCCGCCACCCAGGGACACTGAACGCGGCCTCCGCCAGTTCACGTTCGCAGCCTCCGATCTGGGGGTGGCAGGACCGCTGCGGCGGCATACTCCTGTGCCGCCTGCGTGGCCTCACCTGCCAATGATTCTGATCAGCCACCCCAGCAGGGGAACGACGCTGACGACATCGAACACCCGATCCAGGAGATGGCCCATCCTCCACCACCAACTCGGATCCTGCGGCGGGTCCTGTTTGGTCTTGATCATGGGGCACAACCCTCCTGCGCTAGGACAGAGACGGACAACGCTTCCTGCCCCACCCTTCCCGAAGACTCCGCCGGATCCCCGCAGGACAGTCCAGCCACCGAAGACCTTCCGTGAATTCCGACGAACCGGGTGATCCACCTGTGCCTGTCGAAGGATCCGCTCGACCCGGTTCACCACCGTTCTCCTCAGCGGTGATCTGTCCTTGCCACGCCCCGGCCCGACGCCACCGCGGTGACCGTAGCCCGCGCGCACGGGCAAGCGCCAGCAGTCCGACACGCACGGCACGGGCAGGGTGCAAAGCTCACAGCCGTACCTCGATAGCGTGGACAGACCTACTCCAGGAGGTTCCTCGTGATGGACGTCGCCGGCTTCGGGGCATTCCTTGGCCTGTTCATCTGGCTGCTCATGGTCGCCCTCACCTTGTGGCTGCTCTACTGGGTGGTGCGCAAAGGCGTCACCGCCGGCATCAAGGACTACGTGCAGAAGCACGGCGACCGCACCGGCGCCTGGCGGCCATAGGTCCCCCGCTGTGCAGCGACCCGCCCGTGTCCTCAGCCTCGCCGTCGCTGGCCTGGCATCCCTGGCCCTGACCGGGTGCGAGAACAACCTGCTGCTCCAAGACAGACCAGAACCCCTTTCCCAGGTCACGCCCACCGCGACTACCCCCGACCCGGGGTGCACCATCTCCGAAGGCGCCAAGGACCCGGGGCAGACCGAGGACCTCACCACAGCACCCGAGTCCCTGAAGCTCAGCTGCGACGGCCGGTCCCTGAGCCTTGCCGGTGACTACACGAACAAGACCGCCAACAGCTTCTTCCCCGACCACACCGCCATCAAAGCTGCCATCGTCGTCGACGGCGAAGCCCGCATCTGGCACCTCCTCGGCCCACGGGGCGAGGACGAGGGATGCCTGACCATTCAGCGCCTCGACGAGACCAGCGCCTCCCGCGACGAGTGCGACGCCGAGCGGCTCAACCAGTGGCAGGACAGCGACCCCGCCGCAGACACCCGCGACACCCCCGCGGCCCAGATCCCCTAGGACCTGCCCTACAGGACTACCTCCGGCCCAGAAGGGACCCCACTTGCACAGGCACAATTCCTGGAAGCACCCTGCGACAGGCATGGCGGGGCAAAGCGCCTGGGATGCTCTGTGCTTCTCGGAGCGTGGACAGCACCCACTCTCTGGATGTTTTTTGCGATGACCGACGAGATCGCCGGCCTCGTCCCGCTGCTCTTCGCCCTGATGGTCCTTCCCGCGATGAGCGTCCCGGTGGTGCGCTGGGCCGCCGAGGATTCACTCGGGCGCAACGGTTCGGCGGGCATTCGTACCCGCCACACCCAGGCCTCCGATGAGGCCTGGGCTGCCGGCCATGCCGCGGCCCTGCCCGTGGTCCGGAAGATGGTGCCGGTAGCCGCGGTGGGGGTTCCAACCGCACTGGTCGTCCAGGTCCTGGGCGGTGGTTTCACCGGCACCGCGGTGGCTGCCGTCGCGTTGATCTGCGAGATCGTCGTGCTGCTGCGCTCCGCCGGGGCCGCCAACCGCGCCGCACGTGCGGTCACCGCCAGCAGGTGAGCGTCTGTGGCCAGCTCCGTTTCTAACCTCAACCGGGCAGGGTGCCGAATCTAGAGCGGCGCTCCGCCAGGCTTGTCGCGAGAGTCCTTCTCGATCTTGGAGGTTGTATATGCAGGTCCATTAGGATCTTCAATCTTCGAGCTGCCCGGTGAGAACCCGAGAAGTCGTGACTGCACTGAAGCCGCGCCCATAACCGGAGCGGCGACTCCTGATCTCAGGCGTCGAATGCTGAGCAGTAGACGGATCACAATAAGCACTCCGAGGGTCCAACCGAGAGATTCGATCAGCGGGCTCAGGCGCGTCTCGATCAGTGGGTCCAGGATCATGAAGAGCAGAAGTGCCCCGAGAGCCAGCACTGTTACTGCTGTCAGGATGCGGGAGAGTGTCCGTGCCATCGATTCACCCTATCCAGCTAGCTTGGAAGAGGATCGTTTGGAGCTGGGGGTCCGCGCGCGGGCGCTGCTGGCTCTCGCTCCTACCCGGGAACCCCTAGAGCACGCTTGAATGTCTACGCCACGACACGTGTCGCGATCGAAGGAAGAGCCAAATTGACTGCAGGCCCTGGGTGAAAGCGACCACACGGTGGATCACCGCCTGCACCGGGCTCACGCTGTTTCCGCTCCTCATCATGGCTATCCTGCCGAACTTTGAGGACGCCGACGAGGTCGCTCTGCTTTGCCCGGTCTGGGCTCTCGTGTACATGGTCATGTTTGTCAGCTTGCGCCGTACGGGGCCAAAAGCTCGGCGATCCGCCGAACGCTTTCTCTTCCTCACCTTCCCCGGCGATTCCACGACCCCACAGGAAATGCAGGCACTGATGAGGCGGTCCTCGTGGTGCTTCCTGATTGGAGCCGTCTTGCTCTTGGCCGTGCCGGGGCAGTACTTCCTCTTCGTGAGGTGACCAGACCCCTAAGGAACCTCTACTGAATCCGTCACGGGGCAGGTTGCTGCGTGCCCGGTTACATCCTCTCGGGTGCGGAAACGCCGAGGAGGTCGAGGCCGTTGGCCAGTACCTGCTGGGTGGCGTTGTTCAGCCACAGGCGCGATTTGTGCATGTCCTGGATCGGTGCGTCTCCCTGGGGAGCGATGCGGCAGGCGTCATACCAACGGTGGTAGGTGCCGGCGATGACCTCGAGGTGGCGGGCGACGCGGTGTGGTTCCCGGAAGGTCGCCGACTGGGCGACCACCCCGGGGAACTGCCCGAGCGCGGCCAGCAGGTCACTCTCGGTGGGATGGTTCAGCGACGCAGCGTCGAAGCTGCTGGTGTCCACTCCGGTCGACTCCGCATTGCGGGCCACGGCGTGGGTCCTGGCATGGGCGTACTGGACGTAGAACACCGGGTTCTCGTTGGTGTTCTTCTGCAGCAGCTGCGGATCGATGGACATCGCCGAGTCCGCCGAGGATCGGCCCAGCGAGTACCGCAGCGCGTCCTTACCGAGCCACTGCAACAGATCCCGCAGCTCGATGATGTTCCCGGCCCGCTTCGACAGGCGGGCTCCGTTCACGGACACCATCTGGCCGATGAGCACCTGAATGTTGTGCTCCATATCGTCCCCGGCGCAAGCGGCAATGGCCTGCAGCCGGCCGATGTAGCCGTGGTGGTCGGCGCCGAGCAGATAGATCTTCTGCTCAAACCCGCGGTCCTTCTTCGACAGGTAGTACGCAGCGTCCGAGGCGAAGTACGTGGGCTCACCGTTGGCCCGGATGAGGACACGGTCCTTGTCGTCGCCGAAGTCGGTGGTGCGCAGCCAGACGGCACCATCGAGGTCGAAGACGTGACCTTGCTCCCGCAGGCGGTCCACCGCCTGCCCCACGGCTCCGCCCTCGTGCAGGGCGGACTCGGAGAAGAACACGTCGAAGTGCACCCCGAACTCGGCCAAGGTCTCCTCGATGTCGGCCATCTGCGCTCGATAGGCCAGTTCCCGGACGATCGGCAGCGCCTCCTCATCATCCATCTCGGCCAGCTCCGGCCGGGCAGTCAGAGCCTGGCGGCCAAGATCGGCGATGTACTCCCCCGGATAACCGCCCTCTGGGACCGGTCGACCCTTGATGGTGGCCAGGACGGAGGCGGCGAAGGTGTTCATCTGCGTTCCGGCATCGTTGATGTAGTACTCCGCCGTCACCGCCGCACCGCTGGCGCGCAGGACACGGGCGATCGAGTCGCCCAGTGCGGCCCAGCGGGTGTGGGCCAGATGCAAGGGCCCGGTGGGATTGGCCGAGACGAACTCCATGTTGATGGTGTGGCCCGCCAGGGCGTCATTGGTGCCGTAGGCGGACCCTGCCTCGACGATGGTGCGGGCGAGCTCGCCCGCCGCGCCGGCGTCCAGGGTGATGTTGAGGAAACCCGGGCCGGCCACGTCGACGCTCTTGACGCCGTCGATGCCGGCCAGCCGATCGCTGAGGATCCGGGCGAACTCGCGCGGATTCATCCCCGCCTTCTGGCCCAACTGCAGGGCAATGTTCGTGGCCCAGTCACCGTGCTCCCGGTTCTTCGGTCGCTCCACACGCACCTCCGACGGGAGGTCGACATTGAAGTCACCGGCCTCGACGGCGGCCTGCAAACAAGCGGAAATGGCGGCGGATAGTTCCTCTGGAGTCACCCGTGAAGCATAACGCCGCCCTCTCAAGCGCCCAGATCCCCCGGACATGGTAGCCACCCGTGCACGACAGCGACAAACACCACTTCCCGGACACCGACGCCACGTCCGACGGGAACCCCTATCGCACCTCGGGAGCCCGGTAGGTGTGGTTCGGCTCGGCTGTGGCCCGCAGGATTCGGGTCTCAGTGTTTCCGGTCGGTGCTGATGGCCAGGGCCACGGCGGTGCCCGTCAGGGCGAGGGCTGCCGCCAGGGCCGCCGGCCAGGCGGTGGGGTGGAGCAGTACGGTGGCGGGTGCCGCGAGCAGGGCGGGCACCAGGATGAGCCCCCGGCTGTAGCCGATCAGCTGGGCTACGGGCACCGGTCCCAGGGGGGTGTCGATCGGGGGCTGGGTGTGGTCCGGTTCCGGGCCCAAGGTCCGGTAGAGGCCGGCCGCACCGATACCGGTCCCGGCCACGGCCCCGAGCAGCACCAGTACCGCCCAGCTGGTGCCGGCCGAGACCCCGCCCAGCAAGGCTACGGCGGCCAGGACCGCGGCGTTGAGCACGCACGGGAGGACCAGGTGCATCAGGGCGGCTGCGGTGGGGGTGATCGGGAGGTTCCGTTCGGCGGCGGCCCCGGCGCGCAGATCGGCCAGATAGGCCGTGCCGCGGCTCAGCCCCCGGCACCCCACCACCAGCAGCGCAGCCCACCCGGCGAGCACCACGGTGTGGGCGAAGGAGGTCAGCAGCACCACGGTCAACCCGAGGTCCACGGCCAGTCCGGCCCGCCACCGGCTGGTGCGCAGGGCGGTGAGCGAGGCGAACAGCACCACCGTGCGCGGCCCCGCCACCCACCCCGGGGTGCTTCCCGGCAACCCCCGCACCCCGGTCACCGTGGCCGGGGCCAGCGCGGCGGTCAGGTCCTGGGCCGACAGCAGGGACACAGCGTTGGACAGGTGCCGGGTCCGCGCCCCGGCCGCCCGCAGCTGCACCCCGTTCAGGCCCCGGGCCCACCGCAGCGCCCAGACCCAGAACAGCCCGGCTACCACCACTAGTGATCCCGCGACTGTCACGGACCCCAGGGGCGGCACAACATCCCACCGGCCGGTGGCCCCGTCCCGGGTCCCGGCCAGCACGACCAGCACAGCCCCCAGTGCTAGGAACCATCCCGCCCAGGGGCGGGACCAAGGCGGCGTTCGCGCCTCACCGGCGATCTGGGCCCAGACAGCGACCCCGACCGCGCCGACCCCCAGGCCGGCCCAGCACACCAGCTGCGCCACCGCCTGCCACCACGGCGCGCCCCACCCGGCCGCCGACCCGGCACCGCCCAGCAGCAACAACCCGGTGCCACCGAACACCGCCCCGGCCGCAGCCGCCACCCACAGCATCCGGCGCACACTGCGGATCGGTTCCTGCGCCCCGGCCCCAGGCAGCGGCCACACCCACACCGCCCGCTCCGGGGACACCCCCACCGGTCCCAGCCCGCGCAACAAGTCCACGGCACCGACCCAGACCACCCCGAGCAGCACCGCGGCTCCGAGCACCGGCGCCCCGGCCCCCACCCAGGCGGCCGCCTGGCGGTGCAGCATCCCGCCGGGGGAACCGGCGGCCACCAGATCCCCCAGCCAGGCCCCGAGACCGAGGACCCCGGCGACCGCCCAGGCCACCAGCACCACCGTGACGAAGAGCCCGGTGTACGCATCGACGAACCGATCCGCACCTCGAGCCCGGCCGCGGGTCCGGGCCCGGGCGCCTCGCAGGAACACCTCGATCTCGGCGGGCCCGGCAGACTTCACACCGGCACCGGCCGTCACGACCGGCCCTCCCGTTGCGGGGCAGGCACGACCGGTGCCAGGGCACCGCTGGAGTCGATGGTCAGCACAGTGGTGCCCACCGTGGCCGCCAGCGACGCGTCGTGCGTGGCGATCAGCAACCCCGCCCCCGCCTGCCGGGCGGCGACCAGACGATCGGTCAAACGGGCACGCATCAACGCATCCAGGCGCTGTTCGGGCTCATCGAGCACCAGCAGCTCGAACGGGCGGATCAGTGCACCGGCCAGCAGCGCCCGCCGTCGCTGGCCCGAAGACAGAGCGAACGGCGAGGCGTCCACCCGGTCGCCCAACCCGAACTCGACCACCGCCTCGGCGGCCACCACCGGCGCATCGGCCACCCCGTGACCGCGCAGCACCAACTCCAGGTGATGCCCCACCGACACCCCGGGCAGAAACGCGTCCTCGTCGAACAGACAGCTCACCGCCCGCCGGTAGACCAGCGAGTTCTCCACCACCGGCCCACCCTTCAGCCACCGCTCCCCGCTCACCGGAACCTGCTGACCCACCGCCGTGCGCAACACCGTGGACTTGCCCGCCCCATTGGCCCCGAGCAGCACCACCGCCTCCCCTGGCCCCACCTCGAAGCTGACCCCGGCGGTCACCGGCACCCCGGCATAACCACACACCAACTCACGAACAGACAGGACAGAAGCGGAACGCACGGACAAGAGCCTTTCAACGGCAACACGGCCATCTCATTCTTCCCCGGTGCCATCACCTAGAGCTCCCCCGCCGGCCGGATATCTGACACCGCCATGACCCAGCACCGACCCCGGTTGCGTTGTCTTCAGGGCGTCGGCCTACGGAGGGTCCCGCTCTGGACCGGAGCTGGAAATACGCTCCGGCGCGCGAGCTTCTCGGTGAGGCTCAGCCGGACGGTGGGCCATTCCCGATCGATCACCGAGAACACGACGACATCGCGCACGGTCCCCTCACGCCACAGGTCGTGATTGCGCAGCACCCCGTCCTGCTTCGCCCCGAGCCCGGCGATCGCGGCCCGGGAGCGGTGGTTGTGCCAGTGCGTGCGGAACTCCACCGCCATGCACCCCAGAGTCTCAAAGGCGTGCGTGAGCTGCAGCAGCTTCACCTGCGTGTTGAGCCCGGTGCCCTGGGCGGAGGCGGCGATCCAGGTCGAACCGATCTCCAACCGACGGTGCTCCGCCCGGATGTTCAAGAACGTGGTGACCCCGACGGCGGCTCCATCACCGGGACGCCGGATCACCCACGGCACCACCCGCCCCTCGGCGTGGGCGGCCAGCCGCACCTCGATGTCCTCGCGCATCCGATCCGGTGCCGGCACCCGGGTGTACCAGAGCTGGTGCAACTGGCCGTCCTGGACCGCTTCTGCCAGTTCCGGAGCGTGCTCGAGCGCCAACGGTTCCAGCGTGGCCAGAGAACCGGTCAGCGTGGGGCGCATCAGGAAGTCCATGCCCCCAGATTACTGATCGCGAAAGACCCCTCAGGGAACCCCCACTGCACTGTGGGCGAGTTGGGGATTGCCGCACGGAGAAGTGACCCTGACCTATCGGTGCGGCAGTCCCGTCCCTACCTCAGGTGCCGGTTGTCTGATTCTCCTTTTCGGTGTCCGGGAGGAGCTGAGCCATGGCGTACTCGTCGACCGCTGCTCCATCGCGGATCAAAGAATCACGACGCAGGCCCTCAATGAGGAACCCGCACCGCAGGTACAACTCCACAGCGCGCAGGTTGTCCACCATCACTGTCAGCTCCACCCGCCGCAGCCCCCGCCGCCGGCACTCCTCCACAGCGGCGCCCAGCAAACGGTGCCCTACTCCCCGACTGCTGCACGCGGCATCCACACCCAGCACCAGGTGTCCAACATGGGCGGCACGCCGGTATGGGGAAACCTCCACCGCGATCCACCCCACCGGCCCCAGGTCCCGTCCAGGGAGAAAGGCCAGCAGATCGAAGCTGCCCACGGGTCCCTGCTCGGACAGCCGCCCCCGCAACGCATGATCCGAGTGGGGGCGTTCGCCCCGTTCCAGAAGCAGATAGCTCGACTGTTCATCCAAGCGGTGCTGCAAGGCCAACAGGGCAGCACTGTCACCGGAGCGAGCCCGGCGGATGGTGACCTGTGACGTGCCGATCGAGGATGGCCGCGAGGAACCGCAAGGGTCGAGCATCGAGCTAGTCTCGCGTCCGGACCGACCGGGCCGAGGAACTGCTCAGCCGCTGTGTTGCCGCTGCGTGCCCGCTCGTTTCATCGGGCACGATGTGGGCCTCTCGTGACAACTCCATCTCCAGGGCGTGCCACTGCCGGCCGCCCACTTCGGTGCTGGAGACTCGACCGGTCTCCTGGAACCCGAGGCTCTCGTACACGCCCCGGGCCGCGGTGTTGTGGGCGTAGACCCCCAACTTCATGGCAGGCAGATCTGTGATCTCGAAGCCGGTGCGCACAGCGGTGCTGATCAGCTCCCGCCCCAGACCGCGTCCTCGGGCAGCCGGGTCCAGGAGAATGCACCCGAGCCGCATCATGGGTGCCTCCTCGTCGACGAGTAGCGAGGCATGCCCGACCGGGTCCCCGGACTCGGGGTGCAGCCCGGTCCAGTACCGGCGCTGATCATGGCCGAGGTAGACCTCCAGCTGCCCCCGGTCTAATGGCCCTTCACAGATGAGCATGGGTCGGTGCTTTCCGCCACGTCCGGTGGCCGCCGGCGGCAAGCAGGGC
>NZ_LDNX01000083.1:0-50257 GCF_001027955.1 Kocuria sp. SM24M-10
TTGCTAAAGATTCTGCCCATCCCGCCGTGACGAAGCACGTTCATGTCGTCGATCGAGTCCGCCCCGGCGAGCATCCCCGCCACCAGCGCCATCACCTTGCTGCCCGCGTTCGCGCCCTTATCCGACGGGACCGTCAACCGGACCTGCGCGAGCTGATCGAGCCCTGCGGTGCGGGCCAGGCGGAGCATCGGGACCAGCCCTGCGGCCGACACAAGATTCGGGTCATCGAACTTCGCTGACACCGCAGCGGGAGCATGCTTGAATTGCACCTACGAGATGCCTCTCGGATCGGTCGAACAGAATCTTTAGCAAGCTCTATTCTTCCTGATCAGAGGGGCATTTCTGCGTCACGGCACCCGCTTGTCACCCAAGCTCATCGGTGGATCGAGGCTAAATGTGCGGCGCTACCGTGCTCGCTGCGGAAAACACCGTGGTGGGCATTGGGCGCCGCAGTTTCCAGACGATCGACATGGGCTTGGATCCTTCGTGCGATACGTAGTCGACAGGACCCAAAAACACATATGGCGAGGTGCCCGCCTCCTGCGTCGGAGATTCGCGGACGAACAGCATGATGTGGCTGTCTTGCGCGGTGTGGTGCTGATACCGCTGTCCCGCTGCGGACTCCGGAGTGGTCTGGTTCTGCGACTCCCAGTGGAAGAGCGTCTCAGGGATCGCATAGTCCTTGTACATGGTGTTGGGCGAGAAGTCCTTCTCCGACTTGTGGAGCGTGACGAGAAGCGCCTCACAGCGGGATGACGGAATCCAGGACACTCCTTCGCGCACGGTGCCGGGAGTGCGTTGTCCCTCTTCCCCCATGCCCAAACCGGCCAGAAGCTCTTCCCGGGTGTAGCGCGCATGGGTTTGCAGGGGGATGTCGGCATACCCATTACCCAGCGGTCGCGGTAGGTTGCGCGCGTTGTCAGCGGTGACGTCGATGAGCTGCGTCAGCTCGTTCCGCAGGATGGCGTGGGATCGCAGCAGATGGAGACCGATTTCCAGGTCGCCCGGCCCGCCGCTTTTCGGGCCTTGCGGCCAGAAGGAGTAGTAAAGCATGCGTGCCATTCGCTGCTCCCTGAGCGGCAGAGACAATACCGGCGGTGCATCCAATTGAAGTAGGAGCTCATAGGACCGGAGGCGGGCAGGGTCATCCACATTGAGAAACGCCTTGGCGCGCTGCAACAAAGTAAGGACTTCAACCTCCTGATCTGCGGTGGGCCACAGCACATCGGGGACCAATCCACCGGCACGACGGAGGGTGTTCCAGGTTGTCGGTCGACCGTCGAACTTGCTCCGGCGGTAGATGTCCGATGCCTCGGAGAGAGAGTCCGCCAGATACTGGCGCAAGGTGTAGGACTCAGGCACAGGCTGCTGCGCCGCTAGGTCCTTGATCTCGTCGACCACCTGCCTTGTGGTTAGCCGTAGCTGCCGCTTGACGTTGTTGAGCACCACGGACTGGGCGACCGTATCGAAGACGATCTGCGTGCCAGAGGGGAGAAAGGAAAAGCCGTCTTCCAAGTCCTTGGCCAGACGCGTCCGGCTCGACCCCGTTACGGCTCGGTATTTAAGATCGAATCGGAACTCTCGGTGCTGAAACCCAATGAAGTCCAAAACGGTCAGTACCGGCTTGTCGGGAGCCAGTCGCAGACCACGTCCCAGTTGTTGCAGGAATAACGTGGAGGATTGCGTCGGTCGCAGCATGAGAATGGTATCGACTTGCGGAATATCGAGACCCTCATTGAACAGATCGACGGCAAAGACGGCGCGCAGTTCTCCACGCTGCAGCGCCTTAAGCACAGACCGTCGCTCGTCGCTGGAACTCTCTCCAGACAGTGCCGCGGACGGCAGTCCGGACGCTGTGAACTTACGCGCCATGTACTCCGCATGTTTGACGGAGACGCAGAAGCCGATTGCTTTCATCCGGTGCGGATCGAGCACCTTGTCGTTGAGGGCCTGCAGGACCTTGGCCGTGCGTGCGTCATTGCCCGTGTACACGGCATCCAGTTCTTTGTCCTCGTACCGACCCCGCCGGAACTGAAGTGAAGACAGGTCGACGCCGTCTGAGACACCGAAGTAGTGGAACGGCGTCAGCAACTGCTGATCGAGGGCATCCCACAGGCGCAGTTCGCTGGCAATGCGGCCTCCAAAAAACTTCTCTGCGACGTTGACGCCGTCGCCGCGCTCTGGCGTAGCGGTGAGGCCGAGGAGTTCCTGAGGTTGGAAGTGCTCAATGATCTTGCGGTAGGTCGGAGCGTCGGCATGGTGGAACTCGTCGATGACCACCACGTCAAAGGACTCAGGCGCGAAGCGGTCCAGGCTCTTGGCATTGAGGGATTGAATCGACGCAAAGACGTGCTTGCCTCGGACTGGCTGATAGCCGTCGACCATGAGTTCTCCGAAGGCGCCGTCACGCAGCACCGTGGCATAGGTCTGACGCGCCTGCTCGAGAATCTCTCGGCGGTGAGCCACAAAAAGCAGCGAGAGCTCGTTGAGGGCGCCTGCCTGTAGCCGACGATAGTCCAAGGCTGCGACGATGGTTTTCCCCGTGCCTGTCGCGGCGACCACGAGATTCCGGTGGCGGTCGTGAATGACACGCTCGGCCTCCAACTCCTGGAGCATTTGAGCTTGGTAGGGGTAGGGCTGGACATCCAGGTGCGCGATGGACACGTCCGAAGACATCCGCCCGCCGCCTTCAGCGAGGGCCCTCGCGAGACGCTCGCTGTCGTCGTCCGGGTTGTATTGCTCAAAGCTCTCCGACGCCCAGTAGCTTTCGAAGGTCGCCTCGAACTTTTGAAGGAGCGCCGGCGTCGCGACGGAGGAGAGGCGCACGTTCCACTCGAGGCCGTCGAGCATGGCGGCGTGCGACAGGTTCGAACTACCGACATAGGCCGTGCTGAAGCCGGTCTTGCGGTGAAACATCCACGCCTTAGCGTGGAGCCGCGTATTGCGGGTCTCGTAGCTGACACGAACTTCCGCGCCGTACTTGCGCGCCAGCGCGTTGATTGCCTTGGCGTCGCTGGCACCCATGTAGACCGTGGTGAGTACCCGGAAAGGAACGCCACGGTCCTTCAAATCCTGCAGCTCCTTGTCCATGACGTGGAGCCCGGACCACTTCACAAAGGCGATCAGGAGATCCACCCGGTCGGCGCTTTCTAGCTCCTTCGCGATTTCCCGGCCCACTTGTGGCTCGTGGGGAGTGTTGGTGAGCAGTGCCGCGTCTGACAGGGGCGTTGTTGGCCTCTGCAAAGGCTTGCCGGCCTTTTGGGAGACGGCAATCAATTGGCGAGGACCTGGGGCAATGTAGAACGCTTCATCCGCTCCTTGGTCAAAAAGTTCAAGAATGCGATTTGCCTCGTCGACGCGATGCCCTGCTGGAACAGACTGCAGGTGCCTATGAATGCGATGCGCCAGGTAGCGGCTCAAGACATGGGGACTGTCCGCATCATCGACATCGTCGAGCGTCACCCTTTCGGGCGCCAACGTCGCTAGTTGCTGAGTAAGCTGCTCATCCTCGAGATGCTCGTACAAACCGGGTAAGAGTCGCTCGTTGGTAGTGGAGGGGATTGGGCGCATAGGCGCAGCCTAGATGCGATACAAGGTCTGACCCCGTCGAGGACAGGCCTTCGAGTGTCGCGGCTACGGTGCCCGAACGGAATCTGGGAATTGCTCCAGTCCCGGTTTCCAGGGCCGGGTGATGTGCGTTGAGCGCTCACCCCGTAGTCGGGATGAGTCTGGGCACTTCCACCTATGCCATCCTGCAGATCGAGTCCGTAGCCAGTACGCACGGATGGCCACGCCCTAGGCCACCGTGGAGGAATGTCCCCATAAGTGCGATCACGCACGGGGCGACACGCCACCGCTATTTGCAGTCGTAATGCGAAGATAGGAACACGCCCCCGACGGCGCCTCACCCCCCATTCTGGAGGCCCCCGATGCTTTTCGGACTCTTTTCCCGTGCCCGCACTGCTATTTCCATATCGCCCGCTGCCGGTGGCCCGCACCGGGCGACCGCCGCCTCCGTGGTTGTGGCAGGACTGCTCCTCGCTGGTGGCGTGATGCCTGCAGAAGCCGCGGGTACCTACAGCGCCCCGTTGCGCACCGCGGTGAAGTCCCTGCCGGTGGCTGCGGAGAACAACGCCGGTTACGACCGGGATCGTCAGTTCGGGGACTGGAACGACGCGAACCGCGACTGCCAGAACACCCGGGCCGAGGTGCTGCAGAACGAGTCCAAGGTCAAAACCAGCTTCACCACCGCTAAGCGCTGCACCGTCAAGGGCGGGCGCTGGGTCACTACCTGGGACGGGCGCGTGCACACCTCAGCCACCACCGTGCAGATTGACCACACCGTCCCCGTCCACGAAGCGTGGGGCTCCGGGGCCCGGTACTGGACGAAGTCCAAGCGCGTGGCGTTCTACAACGACCTCGGGGACCACCGGGCCCTGAGCGCACAGACCTCCAAGCTCAACTCGGCCAAGCAGGCCCGCGGCCCCGAGGCCTGGATGCCGCCCAGGCACCGCTGCGCCTACATCGGGGAGTGGGTGGCAGTGAAGATCCGGTGGGGCCTCAAGGTAGACAGCGCCGAGAAGGCTGCACTGGCGCGGATTGCAGGCTCCTGCCCCAACGTCACTCTCACCGTCAGAAAAGCCTGATCGGCGAATGATGGCCGTTTCTGGGCGCCCTTCTCGCTGATTATCGGCGCGCTGGACACCTGCGTACCCAACACGGTGGAGCACCGGCGGAAGGCTGGGACGGTTCTCTTGGCCGCTTCGGCGAAGCGACCACCGCTGTATGGCATGGCCTGGAATCATGATCTCCACGACCACCCCGACCTCGAACACCCAGGAGAGCCCCATGGACGCCGTCGTCCTCGAACGCCAGCACGAGATCCAGATCCGGCCCGTCCCCACGCTGCGCCCGGTGGGCCCCGGCGAGGTGCGCATCGGCGTGCACACCGTGGGCATCTGCGGCAGCGACGTCCACTACTTCACGCACGGGCGGATCGGGCCCTACGTCGTCGAGGCTCCGATGGTCCTCGGCCACGAGGCCTCCGGCACGGTGCTGGAGGTGGGGGAGGGCGTGGACCACCTGGCCGTGGGGGACCGGGTCTGCATGGAGCCGGGCATCCCCAATCCGCGCTCGCGCGCCGCGCGGCTGGGCATGTACAACGTGGACCCGGACGTGCAGTTCTGGGCCACGCCCCCGGTGGACGGCTGCCTGCAGTCCGAGATCATCCACCCCGCCGACTTCACCTACCGGCTGCCCGAGCAGCTCTCGCTGGAGGAGGGCGCCTTGATCGAGCCCTTCGCGGTGGCGGTGCACGCGGTGACCAAGGCCGCCCTGGCGCCGGGCGACGTCGTCGTGGTGGTGGGCGCCGGCACCATCGGGGTGCTCACCGCGATCGCTGCCGCCGCGAGCGGGGCGTCCCGGGTGTACATCTCGGACGTGGCACCGGAGAAGTTCGCCAAGATCGAGGCGTATCCGACCATCCACGCCGTGGACGTCTCCCGACAGGACCTCGGCGAGGTGGTGCGCGAGGCCACCGACGGCTGGGGCGCGGACGTGGTGTTCGAAGCCAGCGGCAGCCCGCACGTCTTCGGCGGCCTGTGGGAGATCCCCGCCCCCGGTGGAACCGTGGTCCTGGTCGGCATCCCGGTGGACCCGGTGCCGCTGGACGTCGCCGCCGCCCAGGCCCGGGAGCTGCGGATCGAGACCGTGTTCCGCTACGCCAACTCCTACCAGCGGGCCATCGAGCTCGCCGGGTCCCCGGCGGTGGACCTGGGTGCCCTGATCAGTGCCACGTATCCGTTCGAGGAGTCCGTGGCCGCCTTCGAGCGCGGCGCCGAGGGCCGGCCCACCGACACGAAGATCCAGATCCGGGTGGCCGGAGCCTGACCGTGGCTGCCGCCGCACGGAGCACGACGACGGAGGACCCCACCTCCCCGGTCCGGAAGCTGGTGGTCCCGGACCCGTCGAGCTCCGTGCGGTGGCACGAGCACGACTGGCCCCACCCCCTGGCCCGCTGGCACTACCACCCCGAGGTGGAGGTGCACCTGATCCGGGAGTCCTCCGGGACGGTCATGGCCGGCGACTGGGCCGGGCCCTTCGGCCCCGGCCACCTCAGCATCATGGGCTCCCGCCTGCCCCACAACTGGATCTCCCACCCCAACGCGTTCTCGAGGCTGTTCGCCAAGGCCACCGGTGTGGGCTTCAACCGCACGGGCACCCGGATGCGGCTCACCGAGGCCTGCCGGCTGCTGCGCGGCACCGACCTGCCGGTCTCGGACATCTGCTACCGGGTGGGCTTCACCAACCTGTCCAACATCAACCGGCACTTCCGCGCCACCACGGGCACCACTCCGTCCCGGTACCGGCGGCTCGACGAGGTCTGAGCGCGGCCGGCCCGGTGCGCCGTGGCCGGCCCGCCGGTGCGAGGATGGTCCGCATGTACTGGCGTCCGCGGAACCCGAACCGCTCGACCGACCGGGCGAAGTCCCGCCGGCTGCCCCGGCGGCTCGTGCAGCTCTACGCCGGCCTGGTGCTCTACGGCATTACCATGGCGCTGTTCGTGCGCGCGGAGCTCGGCGTCATCCCGTGGGACGTGCTCCACCAGGGGATCTCCCGGCAGCTCGGGGTGAGCATGGGCACGGTCGTCATCGCCGTGAGCCTGCTGCTGCTCCTGCTGTGGATCCCGCTGCGCGAGCGCCCCGGCATCGGCACCGTCAGCAACGCGGTGGTGGTCGGGCTGGTCCTCGATCTGACCCTGGCGGTGCTGCCCCCCGTCGAGTCGCTGCCGCTGCGGGTGCTGTTCGTGCTGGCCGGCGTGCTCCTCAACGCCGTGGCGACCGCCGCCTACATCGGCGTGCATCTGGGGCCCGGCCCGCGGGACGGACTGATGACCGGCCTGGTGCGGCGCACCGGAGGATCGGTGCTGATCGTGCGCACCTCGATCGAGGTGACCGTGGTGCTCGCCGGGTGGCTGCTCGGCGGCACCGTGGGCCTGGCCACGGTGCTCTACGCGCTGGCCATCGGCCCGCTGGTCCAGGTCCTGATGCCCCGGATGAGCGTCCAGCTGCGCCGCTGACGTCGCCGCCCGAGTTCCAGGGTTCGCGGCCCCTGTCGGTGCCGCGGTCCGGAGCGCCGGATCCACGGTGCCGAACGGACGATCCCCGCAAAGGGTGGCGGAGGATCGCCGTGGGGAACAGAATGGCCCTGCCGC
This sequence comes from Kocuria sp. SM24M-10, assembly GCF_001027955.1. NCBI lineage: Bacteria > Bacillati > Actinomycetota > Actinomycetes > Micrococcales > Micrococcaceae > Kocuria > Kocuria sp. SM24M-10. The sequence continues at coordinate 7,214 of NZ_LDNX01000083.1, forward strand.
CGGGGAACTGCCCCGGCCGCGCCTCGTCCGTGGGGGAACGGAGACGCACCATGCACCCAGGAACTCGATCACTCGCGCGCCGCAGCCCGTGGCCTGCCCGCCGGGGGCGCCTCACAGGGGCTCTCCTGGCGCTGCTCCTCGCACTGGGTGGTTCCGGCGCGGCCACCGCGGCGCCGTCCTCCGCCGTCGAGGCCACCGATCCGGCGGTCACCCGCCTCCAGGCTGATCTGCAGGTCCTGGCCGCCCAGGTGCCGGGGGAGCTGGGGCTCGTGCTGCTCGACCCGGCCGGTGCGGAGGTGGTGTCCCGCAACCCGGACCGCCCCTTCACCAGCGCCAGCCTGTACAAGCTCTTCCTGGCCCATGCGGTCCTCGACCGGGTGGACCGGGGCCAGATCGCCCTGACGGACACGGTGCCGGGCACCGCCTTCACCGTCCGGGAGGCCGTGGAGCGGATGATCACCTGGTCGGACAACGTCTCCGGCGCCGCCCTCGGGCGATGGCTGGGGTGGCACGAGGTCCAGGCGTTCGCCCAGGGGCAGGGCTTCGAGTCCACGACCTACGACCCGGACACCGGGGAGGCGGGGACCGTGGCCATGACCACCACGCCGGACGACGTGGCGGACTTCCTCGACCGGCTGCGGACGGGTGATCTGCTCGCCGAGGCGTCGACCACCCTGCTGCTCGGCTTCCTCACGGCCCAGGAGCTGGACTACGCCCTGTCCACGGGACTGTCCCCGGACGTGGAGTTCGCGCACAAGACCGGCCTGCTGATCCAGGTCTCGCACGACGCCGGGCTCGTCCGGCTGAACGGCAAGGAGTACGTGGTGGCCGTGCTGACGGACGGCTGGTCCGGCTACGACGACGCCAGGCCCTGGTTCCGGACGGCCGGGCAGGCGATCGACGCCTACGTGCACGCGGCCACGGTCTGACCTGTCCCCGTCCGGCGCTCGCCGGATGCGGCGGCGCTCGACCGGCACCCCGGCCCGTCGCCGGGCCGGGTGGGCGTGACCGCAGGCCCGCCCGCGACAGCCGGGGCGGTGTCAGTCGCGACGGATCCTGGGCGCCGGGGTGGTGCCGCAGGTCGCCGCCCGGAGCGCCGACGGCAGGATGCGGTCCGGCTGCAGGATCTGCTGCGGGCCCCCGGCGCCCAGCCACTCGCGAAGGGCGTGGAACCGGCGGTGGTCCTCCAGGCCGCTGAACCACGCGAGCGGGCCGATCTGATCGTTGGGGCCGTCGCGGCGGGCCACGGCGGCCACGCAGGCCAGTTCGCACCGTCCCAGGCAGGGTGAGTTGATGAGCACGGCCCCGGGGGTGGCCCTGATGGTCGAGACGATCTGCTGCTCGTGGTCCTCTCCGTCGGCCAGGCGGCGCAGGCCTGCGCAGCGGGATCCGGTGCACCAGGCGAGCACCGGGCCGCTGGCGTCGGCCGGGGTCTCGTTCTTCAGCGGCTTACGGGGGCGGGCTGTGCGGCGTGACATGGGTGGCTCCTTCCGAGGCCGTGGCGGCCAGTGGTCACCTGGTGGGCGCCCGTCGTCGTGGTCCGGCTGACGGGCGCCCCTGTCAGGAACGCGTCGGCTCAGTGGTCGTGGCCCTCGTGGGCGTCCCCTGCGTGGTCGTGGTCCTCGTGCCCGGCCTCCGCGGTGGCGGGGGACTCGGGCTCGCCGTCGACCACGGCGATCTCGGTGGGGGTCTCGGGCAGGTCGAAGCTGCCCACCACGGTGCCGGCGGCGATGTCCACCACGTGCAGCTTCCGCGCCGCGGCGTCGGTGACGTAGGCGCGGTCCCCGGCGACCTTGACGGCCGGGCCGGGCTCCTGCCACTCCTCGGGCTCCTCCCAGGGCTCGACGACGGCGACCTCGTGCAGCACGTCCCCGGTGTCGGCGTCGAGGATGTTCAGCTGCCCGTCGTAGGTGAGCACGAGGGCCTCGCCCTCGGGCCCGCGGGCCAGGGAGCGGAACCAGTAGGCCGAGCCGACGTCGACCGTGCGGATCTCATCGGTGCGGGTGTCGATCAGCCCGATCCGGGTGGGGCGCTCCTGCTCGGCGTCCGCGTCGGTCTTGTAGTCGGCCAGCACGACCGGGGAGCCGTGGGAGCCGAACTGGTTGCCCGAGCGCTGGTAGTCCTCCTGGACGGCGACCTTGCTGAAGGCGCCGTCGCGGTAGACCACCGGGCCGTTCTCGCAGCCCAGGGAGATCACGTCGCCCTGCGCGGTGGGGGCGGCCGCGGCCTCGCCGTGCACCCCGGGGCAGTCGGTGGTCTCGGCCACGACCTCGCCCGCGGGCGTCACGACCTGGACGGTGTCGCGGCTCTCCTCGGTGCCCTGGGTGAGCAGCAGGTTCCCGTCCGTCAGGGGTACGGCCACGCCGTGGTGGGCCGCCTCGGTGGCGTGGCGCTCCACCTCGCCGTCCTCCACGGAGCCGTCGGAGAAGGCGGTGGAGTCCAGGACCTGGATGGCTCCGCTGCCGTCGGCGAACAGCGCGGTCTTCCCTTCGTGCACCACCACGTGCGCGGCCTCGGGGGCCTCGAGGGTGGTGTCCGTGAGGGCGGGGGCCTGCTCGTAGTAGTGGGAGTGGTCGCCGTGGGCCTGGTCGATCAGCCCGGTGTCGAAGAGCCGGAAGACGTCGCTGTCGCTGACCAGCACGTGCCGGCCGTCCCCGGCGTTGTTCAGCCGCAGGAAGCCCTCGTGCTCGGTGGTCCCGAGGATCTCCCCGGACTCGGCGTCGAGGGTCATCAGGCCGCCGTCGTAGCTCAGCACCACGCGGGGCGTGAGGGAGGCGACCTCCTGGCGTTCCGCCGAACCGCCCGAGGCGGACGGGGAGCTCGAGGCCTCGGCCGGGGTCGTCGCGGCGGCGGAGTTCTCGGCGGCGGGCTCGGCCTCGGCCGTGCCGGGGGAGCAGGCGGACAGCGCCAGCGCGGCGACGACGAGTCCGGAGAAGGTCAGGGTGCGGGACGAAGTGTGCATGCTCGAACCATAGACGAGAATGATACCCATTCTCAATAAACATCGACGACGGATCGAAACCGGTCGGCGTGCCGTTGTAAACTGCGAATGATAATCATTACTGTGAGACAGTTGACGAGTGCGACCCGAGGAGAGAGCGTGCGCAGTGCCGCCCGTGTGGAGGTGGGGGACCTCGAGGTCTCCGTGGCCGGACAGCCGTTGCTGCACCGAGTGGACCTCCGGGTGCAGCCCGGGCAGCGGGTGGCCCTGCTCGGGGCCTCGGGCTCGGGCAAGTCCCTGACGGTGCTGGCGCTGCTGGGACTGCTGGGGCCCCAGTTCCGCGTGCAGGGCACGCTGCGGGTCGACGGCCGTGAGCTGCCCTGGCGCCAGGCTCCGGGCAGGCGCCCCGGCATGGCGGCGGTCTTCCAGGACTCCCAGGCCGCGCTGAACCCCGTGGTGCGCCTGGACCGTCAGCTGCTGCCCGCCGTGGCCCGCCGCCGCCGGACCGGTGCGGCGGAGGCCGGCCGGGTCGTGGCGGACCTGCTCCGCGAGGTCGGCTTCGAGGACCCCGAGCGGATCCTGCACGCCCATCCCTCCCAGCTCTCGGGCGGGCAGCGGCAGCGCGTGTGCCTGGCCCTGGCCATGGCCGCGTCACCGGACCTGCTGGTGGCCGACGAACCCACCACGGCCCTGGACATGATCAGTCAGCGCCAGGTCGTCGAGGCCCTGCGCCGCTGCACGGGACCGGGGCGCAGCGCGCTGCTGTTCATCACCCACGACCTCGCGGTCGCCGCCGACCTCTGCGACGCGGTCGTGGTCCTGGAGCAGGGGCGGGTCGTGGAGGCCGGCCCGATGCAGCAGGTGCTCCGGTCGCCCCGGGCGGCGTTCACCGCGGCCCTGGTCGCGGCGGCCCGCGCCGGCCTCCGGCCCGCCGCGGCCCCGCAGGAGCGGAACCTCCGCCCCGGTCTCCGACCCGTCGTGGCCCCGCAGGAGCCAGAACTCCGCACCGGCTCCCGGCCCGTCGCCGCGCCGCTGGGCGCGGCCTCGTGACCCGGCCGGCAGGGCCGACGACGCTGCGCGGCACCGGACTCACCCGGACCTACCGGACCCGCTCCGGGGAGGTGACCGCGGTGTCCGGGGTCGATCTCGAGGTGCGCGAGGGTGAGGCGCTGGGCGTGGTGGGCCCCTCCGGATCGGGCAAGTCCACGCTGCTGTCCCTGCTGCTGGCCGTGGAGCGCCCGGACCGGGGTGAGGTCCTCTTCGACGACATGCCCCTGATCGGCCGGCAGCGGATCCGGCGTGCCCGGCAGGCCGTGCAGTACGTTCCGCAGGATCCGGCGTCGAGCCTCGATCCGCGGCGCAGCGTCGAGCGCCAGCTGCTCGAACCGCTCCGGCGATTCCGCGTCCCGGGCGACCATGCACAGTTGGTGCGGGACGCTCTGGAGCAGGTCGGGCTCGGCGCCGAGCACCTGGGCCGGCGCGCCCACGAGCTCTCCGGCGGCCAGGCCCAGCGCGTGGCCATCGCCCGGGCGCTGGTGACCCGTCCCCGGATCCTGCTGGCCGACGAGGCGGTCAGCGGCCTCGACCTGCCGCTGCGCAACCAGGTGCTGGACCTGTTGCAGGACCAGCACGTCCGCAGAGGTCTGGGGCTGCTGTTCATCTCCCACGACCTCACCGCGGTCCGTTCCCTGTGCGAGCGCGCGCTTGTGCTCGACCGCGGACGGGTGGTGGAGGAGGGGCCGGCCGGCCGGCTCCTCGAGAGCCCCCGGCACCCGATCACCCAGGAGCTGGTGGACGCCGTCCCGCGGCTGCCCGCCTGAACCCCCGTGCCCTGCCGGCCGTCACCTCGTGGGTCCTGCTGACCCCGCTCGCCCTGCTCCTCGCCGCCGCCCCGCCGCGGGTCCTGCCCGCGCTCCGCGCCCCTCAGCTGTCCGCTTCCCCGACCACCGCACGATCCACCGACCACCACGCCGAAAGGGCTTCCTGATGCCTCCTCGCTCCTCCGTTCCCGTCCACCGCTCCTCCCACCGGGCCACCGGTCTCGGGCTGGCCGCCGTGAGCCTGCTGCTGCTCACCGGCTGCTTCGCCGGGGGCTCCGGCGGGTCGTCCGCGGAGGGTGCCGGTGCCTCCTCCGACGCCCGGGTCGCACTCGCCATGCTCCAGCCGCCGCGCTCGGGGCTGTCCCCGCTCAGCGACGACGCGTTCAAGCTCTCCCGCTGGTCCACCGCCGAGACCCTGGTCCGGCTGGACGAGGCCGGGGACGCCCAGCCGATGCTGGCCACCGCGTGGGAGCAGGTCGACGACACCACCTGGTCCTTCACGATCCGCGACGGGGTCACCTTCCACGACGGCACCGAGCTCACCGCCGAGAACGTGGCCGCCTCCCTGGACCGGGCCGTGACGGCCGAGCCGGCCCCGCGCATCCTCGACGGGGTGGAGATGTCCGTGGCGGCGGAGGGCGGCACCGTGCGGGTCACCACCGCCGAGACCGACCCGCTGGTCCCGCAGCGCCTGTCCAGCCCGCAGCTGTCCGTCCTCGCCCCGGCCGCCTACGAGGGGGCCGCGGTGGACCCGGTGGGCCACGGCACCGGGCCGTTCGAGCTCACCGCGGTCGACGGCACCTCCGGCGCCACCCTGGAGCGCTACGAGGACCACTGGGACGGCGCCGCGGCCGCGGCCGGCATCGACGTGTCCTTCGTGCCCGACGGCACCGCCCGGGCGGCCGCGCTGCGCACCGGGGAGGCCGACGTCGTCGAGGCCGTGCCGGTGGGCCAGGCCGCCCAGGTCGAGGAGGACCTCCTGGAGGAGGTGCCGATGCCGCGCACGAACACCCTGTACCTCAATACCGAGGACGGCCCGTTCGCCGATCCCGCCCTGCGGGCGGCGGCGCGGGAGGCCCTCGACCCGCAGGGCGTCGTGGACGGGGTCTACGAGGGCCGGGCCGACGTGGCCGCCGGCCTGCTCGGACCCGCGCTTCCCTACGCGGCGGCCGGCCGGGACACCGACGAGTACCGGCAGGCGCTGGAGGGCCGGGCGCAGGCCGCGGACCCGCAGGGCCGGAGGATCACCATCGGCACCTTCACCGACCGCGCCGAGCTGCCCGAGGTGGCCGTCCAGCTCCAGCAGCAGCTGGAGGCGGCCGGGTTCGAGGTCGAGCTGGAGGTGCGCGAGTACCAGTACATCGAGGCCGACGCCCTGGACGGGGCCTTCGACGCCTTCATCCTCTCGCGGGCCACGGTGCTCGACTCGGGCGACCCGGTGGCCTACATGGTCAGCGACTTCGGCTGCGAGGGCTCGTTCAACATCTCCCAGTTCTGCTCCGAGACCGTCGACGACGCCCTCGCCGCGGCGGAGCAGACCGCGCCGGGTGAGGAGCGCCAGCAGGCGATCATGGCCGCCGAGGCGGCGATCCTCGCCGAGGACGCCGCGATCCCGATGCTCCACGAGCGGGTCATCCAGGGCGAGCAGAGCGGCGTGGCGGGCGCGGTCCGCGACCCGCGCGAACGCGAGCTGATCACCGCCGAGACCACCGTCGCCGAGTGAGCCGACGCGGATGGGCGGCGGCCCTGCTCTCCCGCGCGGCGGCCTTCGCCGCCGTGGTCGTGCTGATCGGCGCCCTGCCGTGGCTGTCGGGCAACAGCCCGGAGTACACCGTCCTGCGCGCCCGCTACGCCGACCGGCCGGCCACCCCGGAGGTGCTCGCCCAGATCCGCACCGAGCTGGGCCTGGACGGAGGCCCGGTGACCGTCTTCGCCGGCTGGGCCTCCGGAGTGCTCACCGGGGACTTCGGGACCTCCTGGATCAGCGGCCGCCCGGTCTTGCCCGGGGTCCTGGACGCCCTCGGCGTCTCCCTGGCCCTGATGGGCGCCGCCCTGGCCGTCGCCCTGGTCGTGGCCGCTCTGGCGTGCGTCCCCACCGTGGTGAACGGGCTGGCCGGACGCCCCTCCCGCGGGGCCGGGGCGGCGGCGGCCGCGCTGACCGCGCTGCCGGAGTTCCTGCTGGCCGCCGTGCTGCTGGTCGTCGTGGCGGTGTGGTGGGGCTGGCTGCCGCCCTACGGGTGGGCCGGCCCCGAGCACATGGTGCTGCCGGCCCTGGCCCTGGGCCTGCCGGCGGGCGGGCTGATCGGGCGGCTGCTCAGCACCGCCCTGGCCGGAGCCCTCACCGAGCGCTGGGTGCACACCTGGGCCGTGGCCGGGCACTCCCGGGCCCGGATCGCCGCAGCCGCCGCGCGCCGGGCGCTGCCCGGGGTGATCGGGCAGATCGCCCTCGTCGTCGTCGGGCTCACCGGCGGCGCCGTGCCGGTCGAGGAGGTCTTCGCGATCCCCGGTCTGGGCCGGACCCTGCTCGGGGCCGCCGCCTCCCAGGACATCCCCGCCCTGCAGGCCGGGGTCCTGCTGCTGCTCGTCCTCGCCGCGGTCCTGGGCGCCCTGGCCGCCCTGATCCGCCGGTCGCTGCTGGGCCCGGCCGCCCGGTCCGGGGACCTGCCCGTCCCCGGGCCCCCGGCGGGCCGGGGACGGTCGTGGTGGGTGGTCCCGCTCGTCTCGGGGGCCCTGCTGCTGACCCTGGTCGTGGCCGGGCTGTTCCGGGACCCCTACACCTCCGCCCACGCCCGGCTCGAGGCGCCCTCCTGGGCGCTGCCGCTGGGGGCCGACGCCTCCGGGCGGGACGTGCTGGCCCGGGTGGGCCACGGTGCCCTGGACACCCTGGGCCTGGCCCTGCTCGTGGTCGCCGCCTGCCTGGTCATCGGCCTCGTCGTCGGGACGGCCGGGGTGTGGTCCACCGGCCCGGTGGAGGTCACCAACGCGGCGCCGCCGATCATCGCCGGCATCCTCGTCGTGGCGGTGGCCGGCCCCTCGGCGGCCGGAGCCGCCCTGGCCGTCACCCTGGTCAGCTGGGCGCCCTTGGCCGCCCACACCGCCGCCCTCGTCGCCGAGATCTCGGCCCGGCCCTACGTCCGGGTGCTGCCCCTGCTCGGCGCGGGCCGGGCCCGCATCCTGGCCGGCACCGTCCTGCCCACCCTGCTGCCGGAGGTGACCCGGCACGCGATCCTGCGCCTGCCCGGCACCGCCCTGGCCATCGCCGGCCTCGGCTTCCTCGGCCTGGGGCAGCAGCCGCCGGCCCCGGAGTGGGGGCTGCTGCTGGCCGAGGGCATCGGCTACGTCGAGCGCGCCCCCTGGACCGTGCTCGGTCCCGCCGCCGCCCTGGTGCTCGCCTCCGTGCTGGCCGTCTCCCTCTCCAGCGCCGACGTCGCGAGACGGGCGACCCGTGACGGGGTGGGAACCGCCGCCACGGTTCCCGATCCGGACCCCGTCCGGGAGCCAGTGGGATCCGCCGCGCCGGCGGGGTCGTCGGGCGGCTGAGCGCACCGGGGCCGCCGTGCCTGGGGGGGGGGCACGGTGCCGGGCCTGCCGGTGCGTGCGGTGGGTCCGGCGTCCTGACGGCCGGCACCGGCGGCTCACGACGGGAGGGCTCACCGGGTCGCGGCATCCCGCCGACGACGAACGGCCGCTGCCGGACCGAGGTCCGGCAGCGGCCGTTCGTCGTCGTGAGGTTCCCCGGCTCAGCCCTGACGGGCCTTCATCCGCGGGTTCTTCTTGTTGATCACGAAGGTGCGGCCGCGGCGGCGGACCACCTGGGCGCCGGGGACCTTCTTCAGGGCGCGCAGCGAGTTGCGTACTTTCATTCGTTCCTCCTGGTGGTGCTGGTGGTGGTGGTGCTGGTGGTCGGTCCGGTGGCGGGGTCCGGCACGGGCCCCTCGCGGTCAGTTCGGCGAGCTGATGCCGAACGGGTCGGTCAGTCCGGTGATCCCGGACAGCAGCTCCTCCTCCGTGAGCTGGCACGCGGTGAGCAGCGCGGTCATCTCGGCCGCGTCCAGGTCCGCGCCGGTGGCGGCCAGCACCGTGGCGTGCTCGGCTGGGCCGGCCGGCACCAGGTCCGCGCCGGCAGCGTCCGTGCCGGCCCCGGGCGCATCACGGAACCCGGGCCGGGGCTCCACCGGCCACGGCCCGGCGTTCTCCAGCCAGACCCGCGGACCGATCCCCTGGACGAGGATGCGGTGCTCCGGGACCACCGCCAGGCAGACGTGCCCGCGCAGCCAGCAGCAGCCCGCGGCCAGGGCGGACAGCGCGTGCCGGAAGCGCTCCGGGTGCAGCGGGCGCTCCACCCGGTGCACCACGGTGCTGAACGGTGAGGACGGCGCGCCCCGGGGCGGTTCCAGGCATCCGGAGGCAGCGCGGTGCAGGGCCTCGGCGGGACGGTGCCGTCCCGGGCGGACCTCCGCACCGTGTTCGACGACGTCCGCGTGCCGGGCCAGCTCCCGCAGCAGCTGGACGCCGCGGGCGCGCTGCTCGGCGTCGACGGGCACCAGGTCGGGGTCCGCCAGCAGCACCGTGTCGGCGAAGGCCAGCTCCTCGACGAGGAACTCCCCGCAGGTGCGCTCGTCCCCGTCCACGGCGGTGCAGCCGGCCTCCGCGAGGGTCTGTCCGTCCCAGATCCGGTCCTCCACCGCGGCCGGGGAGCAGGCGAGCACCGCCGACTCCACGACCGGCGGCCGGTCCAGCAGGTGCTGCAGGGCGCGGGTCGCCGTGGCGGCCGGCACCCCCGGCGACAGGCCCACGACCACGTGCTCCGCCCCGGCCTCCTGCAGGCGCGCGAGGGCCGGGACGAGGTCGAGGCGGACGGCGCAGCTGGGGCAGCCGTGCTCCAGCGGGGTCGTCTCCCGCTGGGGGGCGAAGCCCGGCCGGAGCGTCCGGCGGACCACCGTGCCGTCGTCGAGCAGGTCCTGCAGCACCACCACGGCGCGGGGGAGGGCCTCCGCGAGGGACGCGCAGGCCCGCCCGCGGCTGAGGGCGTCCAGGGAACTGACCGTGACAAGGCGCATGCCCGCCACCTTACATAAGAACCATTCTCAAACAAAGGAGACCTGTCGGTCGCCGGCGAATTGACCATCGTTCTCATTTTCTTGAGAATGGGTCTCATGAAACTGCGATCCACGCCGGCGGCCCCGGCTCCGGGGAACGGCCCGGCCATCCGCACGGAGGGCCTCACCGTGGCGTTCGGCGCCACGCCGGTGCTGCGCGGGGTGGACCTGTCCGTGGCCGACGGCGAGGCCGTCGCCCTGATGGGCGGCAACGGCTCGGGCAAGTCGACGTTCCTCAAGGCCCTGCTCGGCATCGTGCCCGTCGCGTCCGGTGAGGCCCGGCTGTTCGGCGCCGACGTCACCGCCCGCCGGACCGTGCCGTGGTCGAGCATCGGCTACGTCCCGCAGCGTGTCGGCGTCGGCGCCGGGGTGCCGGCCACGGCGCTGGAGGTCGTGTCCGCGGGGCTGACGGGCCACCGGCGGCTGCGCCCGGGCGCCGGCGCCCGGCGGGTCTGCCTCGACGCGCTCGAGCAGGTCGGCCTGGCCGACCGGGCGCGCGAGAGCGTGGCGATCTTCTCCGGCGGCCAGCAGCAGCGGGTGCTCATCGCCCGGGCGCTCGTGCGGCGCCCACGGCTGCTGCTGCTGGACGAGCCGCTGTCCGGGGTGGACCAGGTCTCCAAGGAGGCCATGGCCCGCATCCTGGCGCGGCTGCAGGCCGACGGCACCACGCTGCTCGTCGTGCTGCACGAGCTCGGCGAGCTGGCCCCGCTGCTGGACCGCGCCGTGGTGCTGCGCCACGGGCACATCGTCCACGACGGCAGCCCCCCGCGGCCGGCCCCGGGGCACGACGCCCCCGACCACGAGCACCTGCACCCGCACGGGGACGAGCCCGCCGCCGTTCCCGCCGCCCCCGATCTCCACGGAAAGCCGCAGCGACCATGATCGAGACCTTCACCGCCATGCTGGCCAGTCCCCTGATGCAGCGCGGCCTGCTGATCGCCGTGCTGGTCGGGGTGTCCGCGCCGGTGATCGGCACCTACCTCGTGCAGCGGCGCCTGGCCCTGCTCGGGGACGGCATCGGCCACGTGGCCCTCACCGGGGTGGCCATGGGCTGGCTGGCCGGCTCCGCGGCCGGGCTCACCGCGCACGACGCCCTGGCCGTGCCCGGGGCGGTGGTCGCGGCCGTCGTGGGCGCGGTGCTCATCGAGGTCATGCGCACCCGGGGGCGCACCAGCGGCGACGTCGCGCTGGCCCTGCTGTTCTACGGCGGCATCGCCGGCGGAGTGCTGCTGATCGGGCTGGCCGGCGGGACCTCGGCGAACCTCACCGGCTACCTCTTCGGCTCCATCGCCACGGTCACCACCCTGGACGTCTGGCTCACCGCCGGACTGGCCGCGGTGGTCCTCGGCGTCGGGCTGGGCCTGCGCCCGGCCCTGTTCTCCCTGTGCCACGACGAGGAGTTCGCCCTCGCCACGGGGCTGCCGGTCCGGGCCCTGAACATCCTGGTGGCCGTCACGGCCGCCCTCACCGTCTCCGTGTCGATGCGCGTGGTCGGCGTCCTGCTGGTCTCCGCGGTGATGATCGTGCCGGTCGCCGTCGCCCAGCTGCTCACCCGCTCGTTCGCCGGCACCATGGGCACGGCCATGGCCGTGGGGGCCGCGGTGTGCGTGACGGGCCTGTCCATCACCTACTTCCAGCCCCTGTCCCCGGGCGCCATGATCGTGGTGCTGGCCATCGGCTGCTACGTGCTCGCCCTGCTCGTCCGCCCCCTCCTGGGGCGCGTGCGGCCCCACGGCGGGCCCCACGGTGCTGAGGGCGCCCACCACGCCGAGGACGACCTCCAGCTGAGAGGAGCATGACCATGTCCCGGACCACCCGGCAGCGCTCCGCCCTGACCGAGCTGCTCGACCGCACCCCCGAGTTCCGCTCCGCCCAGCAGCTCCACGCCATGCTGGCGGAGGAGGGCGAGTCGGTCTCCCTCGCCACCGTCTACCGCAACCTCAGCGCCCTGGCCGAGGCCGGGGAGGTGGACGCTCTCGCCGCCCCCGGTGGCGAGATGCGGTACCGCCGCTGCGCCCGCACCGAGCACCACCACCACCTGGTGTGCCGCCGCTGCGGGCACACCGTGGAGGTGGCCGAGACGTCGGTGGAGCGGTGGGCCGCCCAGGCAGCCCGCCGGCACGGCTTCACCGACGTCTCCCACGCGATCGAGCTGCACGGGGTCTGCGACGCCTGTCGGTCGGCTGGGCGCTGAGCCTCCCAACTGCGGTGAATTGACAACCGTTCTCACTTTTCACGAGAATCGTTCTCATGATCCCGTCTCGCGCCCTCATCGCCCCGCTCTCCCTGGCCGCCGCCCTCGCGCTGTCCTCGTGCGCCGCCGACTCCGCCGACCCGTCGGCGGCCACCGCCGGCGGTGGATCGGGGGAGGCGCTGACCGTGCAGGCGTCCTTCTATCCGCTGCAGTACGTCACCGAGCGCGTCGGCGGGGACCTCGTGCAGGTGGAGTCGCTCACTCCGGCCGGGGCCGAGCCGCACGACCTGGAGCTGTCCCCCGCGGCGGTCGACGGGCTGCGCACCGCGGACGCGGTGGTCTACCTCTCCGGGTTCCAGCCGGCGGTCGACGACGCCGTGGCCCAGGCGGCCCCCGAGCACGCCCTCGACGCGGCGCACGCAGGGGTGGAGGGCGAGGAGGCCCACTCGGCGGAGGAGCACGGGGCCGCGGAGGACTCCCACAGCGCAGAGGCCCATGGTGCCGACGCCCACGGCGAGGAGGGGCACGCCGAGGAGGCCGGAGGTGACGGCCACGACCACGGCGGGGAGGACCCGCACTTCTGGCTGGACCCCGAGCGGCTCGCCGCGGTCGCCACGGAGGTCTCCCACGAGCTGGCCGAGGTCGACCCGGACAACGCCGCCACCTACGAGTCCAACGCCGAGCAGCTGACCACGGAGCTGGCCGCCCTGGACGAGGAGTTCACCGAGGGACTGGCCACCTGCCAGCGGGACACCATCGTGGTCTCCCACGAGGCCTACGGGTTCCTGGCGGACAAGTACGGCCTCGAGCAGGTGGGCATCGCCGGGCTCGACCCCGAGACCGAGCCCTCCCCGGCCCGGCTGGCCGAGATCGGCGAGGTCGTCGAGGCCGAGGGCGTCACCACGGTGTTCTCGGAGTCCCTGGTCAACCCGAAGGTCGCCGAGACCCTGGCGGCCGAGCACGGGATCGAGACCGCGGTGCTGGACCCGGTGGAGGCCCAGGCCGACGAGAACGCCGACTACCAGCAGGTCATGCGGGACAACCTCGAGGCGCTGCGCACCGCGCTGGACTGCGCGTAGGGCGGCGGCGCTCCGCGCGGGTCCGGTCCGCGACCGCTCCCCGGCGGCGTAGCGTAGGACGTCCGGGATCGGCCAGCACACGGCCGTCCCGCCGAACGCCGAACGCCAAGGAGACAACGCCCGTGGAACCCCTGCCGCTGGAGCCCCTCACCCGATTCCTCGCCGTGGACCGCGCCGAGGACCTCTCCGGGCTGGCCTCGCGGATCCCCGGCTCGGGCTTCCTGTGCTTCTACCCCAACGACGAGGAGTACGCCGGCTTCGTCGACGGGACCGGGCGGCTCTGGCTGCGCGGCGACGACGCCAGCCCCGCCCGGGAGCTGCTGGAGGTGCTCGAGCCGCCGTTCCGCATCGCCTATCCGGTGGCCCCGGCCGTCACCGGCGACGAGGAGGCGGTGGTCGCCGCCGGGGTGCTGCAGACCCCCGAGGAGCTGGAGGACTACCGGACCCGCTTCGCCGACCTGGAGGGCGGCGTGGACCTCGACCACCAGGCCCACGCCGTGGACGCGAACGGCCAGCACTGGACCCTGATGGTCGGGCCCGACCCTACGACGGTGCTCGCCCTGTGCGTCGGCCGCGACGAGGACGGCAACCCGTTCTCGGAGCAGATCCCCTTCGACGCCGAGTCCCTGCCGCTGCCGATCACCGTCGTCGAGCTCGACTGAGCACCGCCCTCCGGGCGAGCCCGGGACAAGGAGCACCCGCCATGGCCCTCGACCGCGCCAGCGCGACCTTCCTGCAGGAGCTGGCCGACGCCACCCCGCCGGGCACCCCGCCGATGTGGGAGATGACCCCGGCGCAGGCCCGCGCCACCGGAGCGGACCGGCGCGCCCGCTACGGCCCCGGCCCGGACATGCACCGGGTCGAGGAGCACGTCCTGGACGGGCACGACGGCGGCGCCTTCCGGGTGCGCGTCCTCGTTCCCGGCGCGTCCCCGGCCGCGGTGCTGGTCCACCTGCACGGCGGCGGCTGGGTCCTCGGGGACATCGACGGCTACGACACGCTGGGGCGGCTGCTCGCCGCACGGTCCGGTGCGGCCGTCGTGCTGGTGGAGTACCGCAAGGCCCCGGAGCACCCGTTCCCCACCCCGGTGGAGGACAGCTGGACGGCCCTGCAGTGGGCCGCCGAGCACCGGGAGGCGATCGCCGGAGCCCCGGTGCCGCTGTTCGTGGCCGGGGACAGCGCCGGCGGCAACCTGGCGGCGGTGCTCACCCACCGGGCCCGCGACCGCCGCGGCCCGGAGCTGGCCGGGCAGGTCCTCGTGTACCCCGTCACCGACGCAGACCTGACCCGGCCCTCCTACCGGGAGCCGGAGCACCAGGCCTTCCTCCCCGCCGAGTCCATGCGCTGGTTCTGGGAGCACTACGTCCCCGAGGAGAGCGCTCGCGGACACCCCGAGGCCTCACCGCTGCGCGCCGGATCCCTGGGCGGCCTGCCGCCGGCCCTGGTCCTCACCGCGGAGCACGACGTGCTCCGCGACGAGGGCGAGGCCTATGCCCGGCGGCTCGCCGAGGAGGGCGTCAGCGTGGTGCACCACCGCTGGCCCGGCCAGATGCACGCCTTCTTCTCCCAGGTCAACATCCTCCCGGCCAGCGCGGAGGCCCTCGACCTCGTCGCGGCCCATCTGCGGGAGCGGACCGCGCCGTAGCGGCGGGCCGGGCGGCGCCGATCCGCACCCGGCACCGTGCGATGTGAACGTCTTTTAATCGTTCGCGGGTACGCTGTCAAATATGTCGAACATCGGGCGTTTACTGGACATCGAATCCATCCGTCTCGACGAGTCGGTGGACGACTGGCGTGCCGCCATCACGTGTGCCGGCGGGCTGCTCGAGCGGCAGGGGGCGATCAGCGACGAGTACACCCGGGCCATGATCGCCGGCGTCGAGGAGAACGGCCCGTACATCGTCGTCGCCCCCGGGTTCGCCTTCGCCCACGCCCGGCCCTCGGAGGCCGTGCACCGCACGGCGATGTCCTGGGTCCGGCTGGCCCGCCCGGTCGAGTTCGGGCACGCGTCCAACGACCCCGTGACCCTCGTCGTCGCCCTCTCCGCGAAGGACCAGAAGGAGCACCTGCAGGCCATGCGGCAGCTGGCCACCCTCCTCGCCTCGCCGGGGACCCGGACGGCCCTGGACCGGGCGGCGACGCCCGAGGAGGTGCTCGCCCTGCTCACGGAGGACGCCCCGGCGTCCCGCCCGGGGGCGGCGGCGACCGGATCGGCGTCCTCGTCGACGACGGAGGTGGCACCGGCCGCACCGGCCGAGCCGGCGCCCGCGGTGACGGAGGCGGCCACCGAACCGGCGACCGAGCCGGTCACGGAGAGCCGCAACAAGATCCTCACCGTCTGCGGCAACGGGCTGGGCACGAGCCTGTTCCTGAAGAACACCCTGGAGCAGGTGCTCGACCGCTGGGGCTGGAGCCCCTACCTCACGGTCGAGGCCACCGACACCATCTCCGCCCGCGGCAAGGCCAAGGAGGCCGACGTGATCCTCACCTCCGGGGAGATCGCCCGCGCCCTGGGGGACGTGGGCGTGCCTGTCAAGGTGATCGAGAACTTCACCAGCACCACCGAGCTCGACGCCGCCATGCGCGACCTCTACGACGTCTGAAAGCAGGCCCGCAATGAACTGGCTCGTCAGCATCCCCGAGTTCCTGGTCAGCGAGATCCTGGCCGTCCCCGCGTTCCTCATCGGCATCATCACCGCGGTCGGCCTGGTGGCCCTGCGCAAGAGCACCGGCCAGGTCATCGGCGGAGCCATCAAGGCCACCCTCGGCTTCCTGCTCATCGGCGCCGGGGCCATCCTCGTGGTGGCCTCCCTGGAGCCCCTGGGCGTCATGATCCTGGGCGCCACCGGCGCCCAGGGCGTCATCCCCACCAACGAGGCCATCGCCGGGATCGCCCAGGCCGAGTACGGGGCCCAGGTGGCGTGGCTGATGATCCTCGGCTTCGCCGTCAGCCTCGTGCTCGCCCGGTTCACCCCGCTGCGCTACGTCTTCCTGACCGGGCACCACGTCCTGTTCATGGCGACGCTGCTGACCATCATCCTGGCCACCGCCGGCTACGACGGCTGGGTGACCGTGTCCCTGGGGGCCCTGCTGCTGGGCATCCTGATGGTGTCCCTGCCGGCCCTGGTCCACCCGTGGACCCGCCGGATCACCGGCGACGACAGCGTGGCCATGGGCCACTTCGGCACCGCCGGGTACATCGCCGCCGGGGCGGTGGGACAGGTGGTGGGCAAGAACAGCCGCTCCACCGAGGACGCGAAGCTGCCGGAGGGACTGCGCTTCCTGCGCGACTCCATGGTGGCCACCGCACTGTCCATGGCCATGATGTACGTGGTCCTCGCCGTGCTCTTCCTGGTCCGGGCGGGGTCCGAGGAGGCCTTCACCGCCTTCGAGGGCGGCGCCACCGGCGTGGGCAACTACATCATGATGTCGATCACCCAGGGGCTGCAGTTCGGCGTGGCAGTGGCCGTGATCCTCTTCGGCGTGCGCACCATCCTGGGCGAGCTGGTCCCGGCGTTCCAGGGCATCGCGGCCAGGGTCGTCCCCGGGGCGATCCCGGCCCTGGACGCCCCGATCGTCTTCCCCTACGCGCAGAACGCCGTGCTGCTGGGCTTCATCGCCAGCTTCGTGGGAGGCCTGATCGGGCTGTTCGTGCTCTCTGTGTGGCTCAACCCCGCCATCGGCGTCGCCCTGATCCTCCCGGGCCTCGTCCCGCACTTCTTCACCGGCGGCGCGGCCGGCGTCTACGGCAACGCGACCGGCGGGCGCCGCGGGGCGCTCGCCGGCGGCTTCGTCAACGGCCTGCTCATCACGTTCCTGCCCGCGTTCCTGCTCTCCGTCCTGGGCACCTTCGGCTCCGAGAACACCACGTTCGGCGACGCCGACTTCGGCTGGTTCGGCATCGCCGTCGGCTCCGCGGCCAAGATCGGGTCCGTCGGCGGCATCGTGGTGATCCTGCTGATCGGCCTCGCGGTGCTGGGGCTGGCCGTCCTGGTGCAGCGCCGGGTGGTCGACGCCGGGTGGGACCCGTCTCCGGGCCGGCCCTGGCCCGGCGCGGCGGGTGAGCGGGAGACCGCGGCGGTGGCCGCCTCCGGCCCCACCCTCGCGCACCCCAAGATCGCCCCGCCGAAGGGCGCCCCCGCACCCCCGCCGCCGCCGAGCTGAGCCGGCGGCCCCCGGGTGCGCTGCGAGCCCGGTGCGCAGCGGGGTGGGCGGCTCAGGAGTTGTGACCGCGGGCGGCCACGCTCCAGCGCTCCAGGAGCTCGCCGTCGCGCACCACGGCCACGTCGTCGACGAGGTTCATCGTGATGCACACGTGGTTGGGGACCACCCGCAGCCGGTCCCCGAGGGCGGGCAGCGGGCGGTCCTCGGGCCACACGACCGTGGCGTGGTGCTCGGACAGCGCGGTGATCCGCGCGTCCGGGTGGTCGAGCAGCCGCCCGTGGCCGGTGGCCCAGGCCGGCCGGTCGGTGCCGAGGACCTTGCTGCCGGCGTCGAGCACGATCCGCCGCGGGACCCCGTGGCCGCCCTCGTGCCGGCTGACCACGGTCGAGGCCACGGTGAGGGCCACGTCCTCCCAGGCGCACCGGCCCAGCTCCAGCTGCTGGGCGTCGCCGAAGACGTAGACGCCCGGGCGCGCCTCGGTGGCGGCGGAGCCCTCGGTCAGCAGCGCCGAGGGGGTGGAGCCGCCGCTGCGGCGCAGCACCTCGAATCCGGCGTCCCGCATCTTCTGGGAGGCCCGCTCCAGGGCCTGCTGCTCCTGGGCGGCGGCCTCGGCCGGCATGCCCGGGGCGTAGCTGTGGCCGGGGAAGGTGAAGACCCCCTCCACGCGCAGCCCGGCCCGGAGCGCGGCGCGGGCCACGTCCGCGGCGGCGTCGGGGCGGACCCCGCTGCGGTGGTGGCCGCTGTCGATCTCCACGAGCACGGCGACGTCCCCGGCCGCGTCCCCGAGCTGCTCGCCCATGGCCGCGGCGGCCTCCGCGGAGTCCACGCCGGCGCTGATCCGCGCCGTGGCGCTCAGCCGGCGCAGACGCTCCGCCTGTCGCGGCCCCACCCACAGCGGATAGGCGAGGAACAGGTCCTGCGCCCCGTGGGCGGCGAAGACCTCGGCCTCCCCGATCGTGGCCACGGTCAGGCCCGCCGCGCCCGCGGCCAGCTGCAGCGCCGCGATCTCCGGGACCTTGTGCGTCTTGGCGTGCGGGCGCAGGGCCAGCCCCTTCGCCCGCATCGCCGCGGCCATCCGCTCGATGTTGCGCCCGAGCACGTCCCGGTCGATCAGGACGTCCGGGGTGTCGACGGCTTCGGGAATGCGGTCCATGGGGCTCCTCGCCGGTGCAGCGCTCGGGTGGGTCCCGCCCATCGTAGGTCCGCGGCCGGCCCGCGGCTCAGACGAGCAGCCGGCCGAGGCCCGGCCCCAGCAGCAGGAGCGTGGGGACGACCACGAGCGCGGCGGCCGCCCCGATCACCCCCGCGGTCCGCCCGGGGGGCAGCGGGGGCATCGCCAGGCGCAGGATGCGGTCCCGGGCCTCGTCGGCCAGCGTCCGTCCCGGGTCCGCGGCGGACGGGTGCACCGGTCCACCCTCCCCTGCGGCGTGGAACGCCAGTCCCGGCCCGCCGGCGCTGACCAGCGCGATGGCCCGTGCCAGCACGTCGTCGTCGACGGAGCGCCGTGCGTGGTCGTCCGCGAGCATCTCCACGAGCAGCCCGACCTCGCGCTGGGCGCGGCGGGCGATCGGGAACCAGGGCAGCGAGGACTTCCAGGCCCGGAACAGGACCAGCACGATGTCGTGGCGCTGATGGGCGTGGGCCCGCTCGTGCTCGACGACGGCGGACAGCTCGTCCTCCTCCAGCAGCGAGACCAGTCCCACGGAGAGCACGGTCAGCGTGGTGAACGCCCCCGGCAGGCAGTAGGCCACCGGGGCCGGGTCGTCGAGCAGCCGGGTGCCCGGTGCGTCCGGCAGAGGAGTGCTGAGCAGCAGGACCAGCTGGGCGTGGCGGCGGCGTTCGCGCTCGGCCCGCAGCACGGTGACGAGCAGGTTCAGCAGCAGGTGCCCGCCCAGCAGCAGCGCGCCCGCGAGCGCGAGGACCTGGAGCGGCCCGAAGGCCCGTCCGAGGTCGTGGCCCTGGAACTGTGCGGAGAGGCTGATCCCGCTGCTCACCAGGTCCGGGCCGAACGGGGCCAGTCCGAACGTGACGAGGGCGCCGAGCATCGACAGCCCGCCGGCCAGGGCGACCGCCTGCCACAGCACCAGCGCCGTGGCGGGCGCTCGGGCGGGCCACCGTGCCCGGGCCAGCAGGACCGGGACGGGCCAGGCCAGGGCCACGGCGAGCGCCGCGAGCACCAGCGAGGTGGCGACCACGCGGTCAGCTGCCGCCGAGCAGACGGCGCAGGGTCTGGGCCTCCTCGGGGCTGACCTGCCCGACGAAGCGCTCGAGGACGGCGGTGCGGTCGTCCGAGGAGCCGAGCACCTCGTGCATGAGGTTGGCCATGTGCTCCTCGCGCGAGGCCGCCGCGCGGTACCGGTGCGGCCGGAAGGCGCGGTCACGCTGGACGAAGCCCTTGCGCTCGAGCCGGGAGAGGACGGTGAGCACGGTGGTGGCGGCGCGCGGGCGGGAGCCGTCCCCGGCGTCGGGGAGGCGGTCCTGCAGGTCGTAGGCGGACAGGGGCGCGGCGGCCTGCCAGAGGATCTCCATGATGGATCGCTCCAGTTCGCCGAGGGGAGCCGCGCGCTTGGGGTCGTTTCGTGCCACGGCCCGATTGTAGCGCGGACCGCCGGATGTTCTACAGTGTGTAGAAGTAGTTCTACGGTCTGTAGAAAAGTTGGGGGAAGCAGCCGATGGATCCTCTGGAGATCGCCCGCTGGCAGTTCGGGATCACCACCGTCTACCACTTCGTCATGGTCCCGCTCACGCTCGGGCTCGGACTGCTGGTGGCGCTCATGCAGACGATGTGGGTGCGCACCGGCGACGAGCGCTGGCTGCGGATGACCCGGTTCTGGGGCAAGCTCTACCTGATCAACTTCATCATGGGCGTGGCCACCGGGCTGGTGCAGGAGTTCCAGTTCGGCATGGCCTGGAGCGAGTACTCCCGGTTCGTGGGCGACGTCTTCGGCGCCCCGCTGGCGATGGAGGGCCTGCTCGCGTTCTTCTTCGAGTCCACCTTCCTGGGCCTGTGGATCTTCGGCTGGGACCGGCTGCCGAAGAAGGTGCACCTCGCCACCCTGTGGACCGCCGTGCTCGGCTCCGTGGTCTCGGCGTTCTTCATCATCGTCGCCAACTCCTGGATGCAGCACCCGGTGGGCGTGGAGCTGGTCGACGGCCGCCCGGTGATGAACGACGTCTGGGCGGTGCTGACCAACAACACGGCCCTGGTGGCCTACGCGCACACGCTCGCCGGCGCCGTGGCCGTGGGCGCCGCCTTCCTGGTGGGCATCGCCTGGTACCAGCTGTGGCAGCGCCGCCGGGACGGCATCGACACCGTGGACGAGCGCGGCGCCGTGGTGGTGGGGGAGCGGGCCGACATCCCCGGACGGGACCGCACCGACCACGGCGTGTGGCTGTCCAGCCTGCGGATCGGGGCGGTCGTGGCCGTGCTCGGCTTCGGCGCCGTGGCCGCCAGCGGTGACGTGCAGGGCAAGCTGATGTTCGAGCAGCAGCCGCTGAAGATGGCCGCCGCCGAGGCCGCCTGCCACGACGGCACGAGCTTCTCCGTGCTGGCGGTCGGCCCGCTCGGCGGCCAGGACTGCGACGAGGTGGTCAACGTCGTCGAGATCCCCGGGCTGCTGTCCTTCCTGGCCCACGGGGACTTCGACACCGAGGTCAAGGGCGTCAACACCCTGATCCCGGAGTACGAGGCCGCCTACGGCACCCATCTGCCGGACGACCCCATGTACGGCGAGCGCGCCGGGCAGGAGATCGACTACCTGCCGCTGATGGAGGTCACCTACTGGGGCTTCCGCCTGATGATCGGCTTCGGGGTGCTGGCCGCCGCCTTCGCCGCCCTGACACTGTGGATCACCCGGAAGGGCACCGTGCCCGCCTCCAAGCCGATGATGTGGGTCGCCGTGGCCTCCATCCTCGCGCCGTTCGGCGCCAACATCGCCGGGTGGGTGTTCACGGAGATGGGCCGGCAGCCGTTCGTGGTGGCGCCCAACCCCAACCCCAGCGGCGTGGACGGGGTGTACATGTACACCGCCGCGGCCGTCTCCCCGGGGATCAGCGGGCAGGAGGTGATCTTCTCGCTGGCCGTGCTGGGGCTGATCTATGCCGTGCTGCTCGTGGTGGAGGTCATGCTCCTGGTCCGTTACGTGCGCGGCGGGGTCGCCTCCGCGATGCCGGAGCTGGCGCACGACGACCACGACGACCACGGGCAGGGCCACGACGGCGCCCGCGGCCGGGGCGACGACGTGCTCGCCTTCGCCTACTGACCCCGGCGCCCTGCCGCCCCGACCCCGACGCACCGACCCTGACACGCGCGCCCGCCCGGCGCAGAAAGCCTGCCGACATGGACTTCCTCCCCACCCTCTGGTTCATCGCCATCGCCGTGCTGTGGACCGGGTTCCTGCTCCTCGACGGCTTCGACCTCGGCGTGGGCATGCTCATGCTCACCAGCACCCGGGACGAGCGCGAGCGCCGCCAGATGCTCAACACCATCGGCCCGGTCTGGGACGGCAACGAGGTGTGGCTGATCACCGCGGCGGCCGGGCTCTTCGCGGCCTTCCCGCTCTGGTACGCCTCGCTGTTCTCCGCCCTGTACCTCCCGCTGGTGTTCGTGCTCGTGGGGCTGATCTTCCGGGCGGTGTCGATCGAGTACCGCGGCAAGGGGCACAGCGACCGGTGGCGGCGGTGGGCCGACCGGGGTCTGGGCACCGGCTCCTTCCTGGCCGCGTTCGGCCTCGGAGCCGCCCTGGCCCTGACCACCACGGGCCTGCCGATCGACGCCAACGGCGACCGCGTGGGCGGCGCCTTCGCCTGGTTCACCCCCTACGCGCTGCTCGGCGGCCTCGCCGCGGTGGGCTTCTGCCTGGTCCACGCCGCCGCCTTCCTCGGGCTGAAGACCGACGGACCCGTGCGGCGGCGCGCCCGGCGCCTGCTGGTGCGCTCCGGGCTGCCCGCGCTGCTCCCGCTCACCGGCTGGGTGGTGGCGGTGCAGCTGCTCAACGGCGGGTCCTGGACCTGGCTGCTCGTGGGGGGTGCCGTCGTGGCGGGCCTCTTCGGCTGGGCCAGCGCCCGCCTGGGCCATGAGGGGCGGGCCTTCGCCGGGACGTCGGCCGTGCTCGTCCTCGGTGTCGGATCGATCTTCGCCAACGTCTACCCCGTGGTGCTGCCCTCCACACTGGACCCCGCCTGGCACCTGACGGTCGCCAACGCCTCCAACAGCGACTACACGCTGGGGGTGCTGACCGTGGTGGCCGGCCTCGGCCTGCCCCTCGTGCTGCTCTACCAGGGCTGGAGCTACTGGGTCTTCCGCCGCCGCCTGACCACCGACCACCTGCCCGCGGCCCACGCGGTGCGGGCGGCCGTGGCCCCACCGGCCGGCGCCGCGTCGCCCGGCACCACGTCCCGGGAGCACCGGCCGGCCGGCGGCCCCGAGGACGCGCGCCCGGCATGAGACGACCTCCTCTCGGCCCGGGCGCAGCCGCGGCCGTGCTCGTCCTCGGCGTCCTGGCGGCCTTCAAGGCGCTGGCCCTGGTGCTGCTGGCCGAGGCGGTGGCCCGCGGCGTCGTCGGGGTGCTCGATGACCATCCCGACGCCTGGCGGGGCGCCCTCGTCCTCGGCGTCCTCGCAGGGCTCCTGCGGGCCGCGACCACGTGGGCGGGCCAGTACGTCGCCGTCCGCGCCGCGGGAGAGGCCAAGCGCGGCCTGCGCCGGGAGCTGGCCCGCCGGGTCCTCGCCGGCGGCGGCCACGACGTCGGGGCCACCACCGTCGTCGGGACGGTCGGGCTCGACGCCCTGGACGACTACTACGCGCGCGTGCTGCCCGCAGTGGTCACGGCCGCCACCGTGCCGCTGCTGGTGGGTCTGCGCATCCTGTCCGCCGACTGGGTGAGCGCGCTGATCGTGGTGCTCACCGTGCCCCTGGTGCCGCTGTTCATGGCCCTGGTCGGCCTGCACACCCAGGACCGGGTCGACGAGTCCTCCGCCGTGCTGCAGCGCCTCTCCCACCACCTCGTGGAGCTCGCCCGGGGTCTGCCCGTGCTCGTGGGCCTCGGCCGGGTGCAGGAGCAGGCCGCCGCCCTGCGGGAGGTCTCCGAACGGCACCGGGAGACCACCCTGCTCACCCTGCGCACCGCCTTCCTCTCCTCGCTCGTGCTCGAGCTGATCTCCACCCTCTCGGTCGCCGTCGTCGCCGTCTTCGTGGGGGTCCGGCTGGTGCACGGCGACCTGGACCTGCTGACCGGGCTCGTCGCGCTCCTGCTCGCCCCCGAGTGCTTCGCGCCCTTCCGGGACCTCGGCGCCGCCTTCCACGCCTCCCAGGACGGGCGGGCCGCCCTGCGCCGCGCGGACGAGATCGTCGCGGAGCCGGTGCCCGAGGACGTCCGCCGGGCAGGGCCCGCACCGTCCGTCCCCGGCCCGCCGGCCCTCCGGATCCGCGGTCTGGGCGTGCACCACCCCGGCCGTCCCGTGCCCGCCCTGTCCGGGATCGACGTCGAGCTCCCCGGCGGGTCGGTGCTCAGCGTGGAGGGACCCAGCGGCAGCGGGAAGTCCACCCTGCTCGGCGTGCTCGCCGGCACCGTGCCGGCCCGGTCCGGCAGCGTGGAGGGCGTCGACCCGTCCGCCGTGGCCTGGGTACCCCAGCACGTGCACACCGTGGCCGGGACCGTGCTGGACGAGGTGCTGCTCCACGCCGAGAGCGAGGCCGCCGCCCGGGAGGCCCTCGCCCGGGTCGATCTCGCCCGGCTGTCCGGGGCGGACCCGGACCGGCTCAGCCCCGGGGAGCTGCGCCGGCTGGGCCTCGCCCGCGGGCTGGCCCGTGTGGCCGCCGGCGCCCGGCTGCTGCTGCTGGACGAGCCGACCGCCCACCTCGACCCCGCCGGCGCCCGCCGCGTCGAGGCGCTCGTCGACGAGCTGCGCGGCCGGGTCACCGTGGTCCTGGCCTCCCACGAGACGGAGGTGACCGCGCTCGCGGACCAGCAGCTCCTGCTCGGGGCCGCGGCCGCGCCCCGCGCCGAGGGCGGCTCCGGCGCGTCGCCGGCTCCGGGGACCGCCGCCCCGTCCCGTGCCGACGGCCCGCTTCCCGCACCGGGGACGGCGCCGCCGGCGGCCCCCGGCGAGGGGCCGCACGACGCCCTGCGGGAGCTGGCGGCGTTCCTGGCCCCGGCCCCGTGGCGGACCGCCGGCGCGGTGGCCCTGGGCACCGCCGCGG
Organism: Kocuria sp. SM24M-10; assembly: GCF_001027955.1. Taxonomy (NCBI): domain Bacteria; kingdom Bacillati; phylum Actinomycetota; class Actinomycetes; order Micrococcales; family Micrococcaceae; genus Kocuria; species Kocuria sp. SM24M-10. Next base: position 31,712 of record NZ_LDNX01000083.1, read on the forward strand.
CCCTGTTCGCCGCCGGGCTCACCACGCTCTCGGGCTGGCTGATCGTGCGCGCCGGCGAGCAGCCCGGGATCATGTACCTGATGGTCGCCATCGTCGGCGTCCGCTTCTTCGGCATCGGCCGCGCCGTGCTGCGCTACGCCGAGCGGCTGCTCAGCCATGACGCGGTGCTCGCCTCGACCACCGAGCTGCGGGCCCGGGTCTGGGCGGGACTGGCCGTGCGCGGGGTCGCCTCCCGCAGCCTCGCGACCGGCGGCGCCGCCCTGGACCACCTCGTCGCCACCGCCGACCGGGTGCGCGACCTCGTGCCCCGCGTCGTGCTGCCGCCGCTGATCGGGGTCGGCACCGCGGCCGGCGCGGGGATCACGGTCGCGGCCCTGCACCCCGGCGCGCTGCCCGCGCTGGCCGTCGCGCTCGTCGGCGGACTGCTCGTCGGGCCGCTCCTGGCGCTGCTGGCCGACCGCTCCGCCGCCCGCGGCGCCACCGTGCTGCGCTCCGGAGTGCTCCGCCGGTTCGCCGCGATGGTGGCCGCCGCGGACGAGCTGCGGGCCAACGGGCGCGCCGCGGCGATGCTCTCCGAGCTCGAGGCCCTGGAGCAGGACGCCGAGCGCGCCGCCCGCCGCAGCGCCTGGGCGCTGGGCCTGGGCAGCGCCACGGCGGTGCTGGCCTGCTCGGTGTCGTCCGTGCTGATGCTCGCGGCCACCGCGGACCCGGCGCGCGAGGGCGTCCTGGCCGGGCCCGTGGTCGCGGCCCTCGTGCTGCTGCCCTTGGGGCTGCTCGAGCCGATGCTCGGGGCGGTGGACGCGGCGCAGCAGTGGCCGGCGCTCTCGGCGTCGCTGCGCAAGCTCCGCCCGCTCACCGCGGCGGCCCGCGAGGCGGCCGACGACGATCCCGGCCTCCCGGACGGGACGGGGACCGCGCCGCCGGCCGTCCACGAACTCGCCCTGCACGGACTCGCAGTCACCTGGCCCGGGGCGCCCGCCCCGGCGTTCCGCGGGCTCGAGGCCTCCGTGCGGCGCGGGCAGTGGCTCGTGGTCGAAGGACCCTCCGGGGCGGGGAAGTCGACCCTGCTCGCCGCGCTGCTCGGCCACCTCCCGGCGGCCGAGGGCTGGTGGTCCGTCGACGGCACCGACAGCCGGGAGCTCGACGCCGCCGGGCTGCGGCGCAGCGTGGCCTGGTGCCCGCAGGAGGCGCACCTGTTCGACTCCACCCTGCGCGGCAACCTGCTGCTGGCCCGCGACCGCGAGGACCGGCCGTCCGACGCGGAGCTCCGCGCCGTCCTGGAGCGGGTGGGCCTGGGCCCCTTCCTGGCCGAGCTGCCGGAGGGACTCGGCACCCGGGTCGGTCCCGGCGGGGCCCACCTGTCCGGGGGCCAGCGGCAGCGCGTGGCGGTGGCCCGGGCCCTGCTCACCCGCGCCGGCGTGGTCCTGCTCGACGAGCCCACGGCCCACCTGGACGCTCCCGCGGCGCGGTCGCTGCTGGCCGACCTGCGGCAGGGGCTGGCCGACCGCGTCGTCGTCCTCGTCACCCACCACCTCGCCGAGGCGGCCGCCGGGACGGACGCCCGGCTGCGGCTGCCGGGCACCCACCCTGCGCGGACACCGGAGCCGACGGCCGCCCAGGCGGTGCCGGCCGCCGGCTGACAGCCGGGGGGCCGGTCCTGCGCCGGCGTCAGGCGGCGGGCACGAGGTCCGCGCGGTCGGTGAACTCCAAGCCGTGCGCCTCGCTCACCGAGCGGTGGGTCACGTGGCCGGCCATGGTGTTCAGCCCGGCGGCCAGGGCGGGGTCGGCCGCCAGGGCCGCGGTGACGCCCTGGTCGGCCAGGGCCTCGGCGTAGCGCAGCGTGACGTTGGTCAGCGCGTAGGTCGAGGTGTTCGGCACCGCCCCGGGCATGTTCGCCACGCAGTAGAAGATGGTGTCGTGCACCGGGAAGACCGGGTCCTGGTGGGTGGTCGGCCGGCTGCCCTCGAAGCACCCGCCCTGGTCCACGGCGATGTCCACCAGCACGCTGCCCGGCTTCATGGCCGCGACCATGGCGTCGGTGACCAGCTTCGGGGCCTTGGCCCCGGGGATCAGCACCGAGCCGATGACCAGGTCCGCCTCGGTGACCGACCGCTCGATCTCGAGCCTGTTGGAGGTGACCGTGCGCAGCCGCCCGGCGTACCGGTCGTCGAGCTCGCGCAGGCGGTCCACGTTCACGTCCAGGACGGTGACCTCCGCGCCCAGTCCCACGGCCATCGCCGCGGCGTTGGTGCCGGCCACCCCGGCGCCGATCACGGTGACCTTGGCCGGGCGAACGCCGGGCACCCCGCCCAGCAGCACGCCCTTGCCCCCGGCAGGGGCGGTCAGGGCGGCGGCCCCGGCCTGCACGGACAGCCGACCGGCGACCTCGCTCATCGGGGCCAGCAGCGGCAGCCGCCCGTCGGCGGTCTGGACGGTCTCGTAGGCGATGGCGGTGACCCCGGACTCCAGCAGCGCCGCGGTGAGCTCGGGCTCGGCGGCCAGGTGCAGGTAGGCGAACAGCACCAGACCCTGCCGGAACCGGTGGTACTCGGAGGCCACGGGCTCCTTGACCTTCAGCACCAGGTCGGCGCGGGCCCACAGCTCGTCGGCGTCGGTCACGAGCTCGGCCCCGGCCGCGGTGTAGTCCGCGTCGGGGATGCCCGAGCCGGTGCCGGCGCCGGTCTCCACGAGGACGGTGTGGCCGTGGGCGACCAGTTCGTGGACCCCGGAGGCGGTGATGGCCACGCGGCGCTCGTTGTTCTTCACTTCGCGGGGGACGGAGACGATCATCGGGGGCCTTCTTCCGCAGGAACCGTAGACTGGGTGACAACAAACTACGGTTTTCGCCCGGGCCGGTGGGGTTTTTCGACGATTCTTCGGCGATCGGCGCAGAACTGGAGGAATGATGGCGGATGTGACGCGCGACACGCGGCGTTCACCGCAGGATCTGCGCCCGGGCCCCGAGCTGGACGAGCTGGACCGGCGGCTGCTGGCGCTGCTGCGGGAGAACGCCCGGATGACCAACCAGGCGCTCAGCGAGGCTCTCGGGGTCGCCCCGTCCACCTGTCTGGCCCGGATGAAGAACCTGCAGCGGACCGGGGTGATCCGCCGGTTCACCGTGGAGGTGGAGCCGCGGGCGATCGGGCGCAGCATCGAGGCGCTGATCAGCGTGCGGCTGCGCCCCGGCGCCCGGCACCTCATGTCGGCGTTCGGGGAGGGGCTCAGGTCGGTGCCGGAGGTCTCCCAGTTCTTCTTCCTGGCCGGCGCCGACGACTTCCTCATCCACGTCACCGCCCGGGACACCGACCACATCCGCCAGTTCGTCCTGGAGCACCTGTCCTCCAACCAGGCGGTGGCCGCCACGCAGACCAGTCTGGTGTTCGAGCACGTCCAGGGGTCGGTGGAGCCCTGAGCCGCCGGCCCCGCGGCGCCGCTCAGAGGGCCTGCACGAGGACGAGCACCGCGCCGGCGGTGGAGGCCGCCAGCCCCACCCGGCGCACGAGGGCCTTGTCCAGACGCCCGTTCACGACACCGGAGAGGGCGAAGCCGAGCAGCATGGCCGGGAGCAGCACGGCGGCGAACCGCAGGATCTCCCTGTCGATGGAGCCCACCGCGGTCAGCGCCGTGAGGGACATCAGGGCGCCGACCAGGAAGAAGGCGCTCATGGTGCCGCGCATGCGGGCGGGGGAGGAGCCGTGCCAGACGAGCGCCATGGGCGGGCCGCCGATGGACGTGGCCGTGCCCATCAGCCCGGAGGCGGCCCCGGCGGCGGCGACGGCCGCCGGGCGCGGCCGGGGCTGCCAGCCGCAGACGCTGAGCAGCACGGCCAGCAGGACCGTGCCCGCCAGCGTGAGCGCCAGGGCCTGCGGGGGGAGTGCCGCCACCAGCAGGGCGCCCGCCGCCGTGCCCGGCACGCGTCCGAGCAGTGCCCAGCCCGTGCCCCGGAGGTCCACCGAGGTGCGGTCGCGCAGCACGCCGAGCACGGTGAGCCCCGCCGCGAGCAGCACGATGGAGCCGGGCAGCAGGCTGGGGTCCAGCAGGGCGATCACCGGGGCGGCGAGCATGCCGAGGCCGAAGCCGATCGCGCCCTGGAGGCAGGATGCCACGCACACCACGAGAGCCACCAGGGCGAGCTCCAAGCCGGTCATCGATCACCTTCCGGTCACAGGGCGTCGGACGCAGTGTGGCGCCGTCGTGCACTCCACTCTGGCAGTGATGCGTGTTTCGCGCAATTGTGCACCCGGTGTACCCGCTCGTTTTCCCGAGTATCGGCGGAGGTGCGCGCAAGTTCGGGCGCGTGTCCTGCGTACTTGCAGGTCTCCAGTGACTCGAGGGGCCGACGGCGCAGCGCTTCGCCGTGGTCCATTTCACCGACATGTGTTGCGCGAATCACGCAGATGTGCCAGCATCCTACTCAGATCGCGCAAACAGGTGACCGGCATCACGTCGACACGGCCTGGTCGCGCACCATCTGAGATCACCCGTACGGCGGCCTCCGGCCGCGCCGGCACGCGGTGTCGTTCCCCAAGGAGGCGGACCATGTCGACGAAAACACCCACTGCTCCGGTCACTGCGCAGCAGCCCTACCCGGAACAGCACGCGCTGCCCCGCGGACTGGGGCTCATCACCTCCATCGGTCCCGGTCTCGTCCTGGCCATGACCTTCCTGGGCACCGGAGACCTCGTCAGCTCCTCGGTCTCCGGCGCCAACTACGGCTACGCGCTGCTCTGGACGCTGGTGCTCTCGCTGATCGCCCGCGCCTTCATCATCTCGTCGATCGCCAAGTACACGCTGATGAACCGGTTCGGGGACACCCAGATCCTCGAGGGCTTCCACCGGATCCTGCCCTGGTTGCCGGGGCTCATGGCCACGGTGGCGCTGATCGCCGGTTTCGTCATCCAGGCGACCTTCCTCAAGGCCTCCGCGATCGGTCTGTACCAGCTGACCGGCGGCACCTGGGGCGGCACCTGGGGCAACTTCGTGTGCGCCCTGGTGGTCATGGCCGTGACCCTGTTCATGGTGACCCGGAAGCGCGCCTTCGTCATCCTCGAGTACTTCGCCCGCATCGCGACGGTCGCCATGATCCTGGCGTTCGTCTACGCCCTGGTGCAGCTGGGGCACATGGACGTCGGCGGCTTCTTCCGCGGCATGGCCTTCGAGATGCCGCCGAACTCGGCGGACAGCGCCTTCGCGCCGATCGTGGTGGCCAGCGCGACCATCGGCACGATCGCCGGCAACATGCCGAACATGCTCTACTCCGGGTTCATGAAGGACAAGGGCTGGGTGGGGCCGCGCTACCGCCGCATCCAGCAGCTGGACCTCATCGCCGGCATGGCCCCGCTGCTCGTGATCAATCTCCTCTTCTGGATCGTGGCCGCCGAGTTCTCCCGCGACAACCCCGGCTTCGTGATCAACACGGAGGGTGACCTGTCCGAGATGATGGGCGTCATCGTGGGCCCCCTCGGCCCGGCGCTGCTGTGGCTGTGCATCCTGCTGGCCGCCATGACCAGCTTCCCGCCGCAGTCCCGCGGCTTCGCGCAGCTGGCCGTCAACGGCATCCACCTGAGCACCCGCAAGGGCAAGAAGTGGCTGGGCCGCGACGAGCAGGACCCGCTGTTCAAGCGCATCCAGATCGGCGGCTTCATCGTCCTGCCGCTGCTGGCCTCCCTCCCCGCCGCGCCGAACCTGATCGCCCTGAACATCGTGGGCACCAGCGTCGCCACCGTGATGAGCCTGCCCTTCATCGTGGTCGGCATCCTGGTGCTGACCAGCAGCAAGAAGTTCATGGCCGACTACGCCGTGAACAAGTGGTGGCAGACCGCGCTGCTGGCGGTCCTGGGGATCATCGCCGTCGTGGTGGGCTTCCAGATCGCGATGAACATCCCGGACATGTTCGCCACGGCCTTCTCGGGCGAGTAGCGCTCCTCCCGCCGGACCTCCCGCACGGCGGGAGGTCCGGCACTCGTTCCACCAGCACCGACCAGAAGAGGACATTCCCTGCCATGAGCACCACGACCGGCACCTACGACACCATCACCACCGACGGGCGGCTGCGCACCGAGGGGGACCTCGCCTACGCCTATCTGCCCGCTCCCACGGTGCAGAGCCACGCGGCCAACCTCATGACGCTGCCCGACGGACGCCTGGGCTGTGTCTGGTTCGGCGGCACCCAGGAGGGCGTGCCGGACATCAGCGTCTGGTTCTCCACGCTCGCCCCAGGAGCCGAGGCGTGGTCCGCGCCGCGGCAGCTCTCCGACGACCCCACCCGCTCCGAGCAGAACCCCATCCTCTTCCCCACCCCCGACGGCGACCTGTGGCTGCTCTACACCGCCCAGCACGCCGGCAACCAGGACACCGCCGAGGTCCGGCGCCGGATCTCCTCCGACAGCGGCGAGACCTGGGGCCCGGTGGAGACGCTGTTCCCGCCGAGCGAGGCCGGCGGGGTCTTCGTCCGCCAGCCCCCGGTGGTGCTCTCCTCCGGCCGGTGGATCATCCCGGTCTTCCGCTGCCTGTCGGTGCCCGGGCGCAAGTGGGTGGGCGACCACGACGACAGCGCCGTGATGATCTCCGACGACCGCGGGGCCACCTGGCGCCAGGTGCTGCTGCCGGGCAGCACCGGGTGCGTGCACATGAACGTGCAGGAGCTCGGCGACGGCACGCTGCTGGCCCTGTTCCGCAGCCGCTGGGCGGACGCGATCTATGCGTCGCGCTCCCGCGACGGCGGGCAGGCCTGGGACGAGCCCACCCCCACGGAGCTGCCGAACAACAACTCCTCCATCCAGTACGTCCGCCTGGCCGACGGCCGGCTGGCGCTGGTCTACAACCACCGCCGGGCCGAGGCGTCGACCGAGCGCCGCCTGTCCCTCTACGACGAGATCGACGACGACGGGCTGGCGCCCGAGCAGGCCGCGGCCGTCGAGCCCGTGCCGGTGGACGGCGAGCGCACCGCCTTCTGGGGCACGCCCCGGGCCCCCATGACCCTGGCGCTCTCGGACGACGACGGACGCAGCTGGCAAGTGCTGCGCGACCTGGACGTGGGGGACGGGTACTGCCTGTCCAACAACTCGCGGGAGGGGCTGAACCGGGAGTTCTCCTACCCGAGCATCCACCAGGGACCCGACGGGGCGCTGCACATCGCCTACACCTACTTCCGGCAGGCCATCAAGTACGTCCGCGTGGACCTCGGCCGGAGCGAGCCGTGACCGCCCCGCACGCCCTGGTCACGGGGTGCAGCTCCGGGATCGGCCGCGCCGTCGCCCAGGCGCTGCTCGACGACGGCTGGCGGGTGACCGGGCTCAGCCGACGCCGCCCGGACCTGGCCGGGGACCTCACCTGGCTGCCCGCGGACCTCTCCCGCACCGAGCAGCTGCGCGCGGTCGTCGAGGGCGTCGACGACCTCACCGCGGTGGTGCACGCCGCGGGGTTCCAGCGCGCCCAGCCGCTGGGACGGCTCGAGGACGGCGCCCTGCGCGAGATGCTCGCCGTCCACGTGGAGGCGGCCGCCACCCTGGTGGACGCGCTGAGCGGGCGGATCGCCGAGGGCGGCCGGGTCGTGCTCGTCGGCAGCCGCACCGCCACCGGGGCTGCCGGCAAGAGCCAGTACGCGGCGACCAAGGCGGCTCTGGTCGGCATGGCCCGCAGCTGGGCGATGGAGCTGGCGCCCCGGCGGATCACCGTCAACGTCGTCGCCCCCGGGCCCACGGACACCCCCATGCTCCACGACCCGGGGCGCGCGGCCGTGCCCCCGGCCGTGCCCCCGCTCGGGGAGCTAGTCGATCCGGCCGACGTCGCGGCTCTGACCGGGTTCCTGCTGGGTCCGCACGGCCGGTCGATCACCGGGCAGGTGCTCACCGTGTGCGGCGGGGCCTCCCTGTAGACCTGGTGCCGGGAACGGCAGGACGCCCCACACCGTGCGGTGTGGGGCGTCCTGCCGTTCCCGGGGCATCCCCACGCCGGCCCCGGGATCCCGGAGGGGCCGGCGTGGGGCGCGGTCAGCTGCCGCGGGCCTGGTCCAGGTGCTGCCGGGCGGCCTGCTCGAGGTGGGTCAGGTCCGAGGCGATCGTGACGAAGGTGAAGCCCTGCGCGATGCGCTGCCGGGCGATCTCGCCGCCGGGGGTGTGGATCGCCGGGATCTTGCCGGCCGCGCGGGCCGCGGTGAGCACCCGGTCGATCGCCGCGTCGAAGACCTCCTTGACGTCCGGGTCGTTGGGGAACCTCCCGCCCACGGCCAGGCACAGGTCCGACGGCCCGACATAGACGCCGTCCACGCCCTCCACCGCGCAGATCTCCTCCACGTTCTCCAGCCCCTGCGGCGTCTCGATCATCACGAGCACCAGCACGGCCGCGTCCGACTCCGCCGGGACGGGGCCCACGCGCAGCCCCGAGCGCATCGGGCCGTACGAGCGGGACCCCGCCCCCGGATAGCGGGCCGCGCGCACCGCGGCCGCGGCCTGCTCGGCGGTGTCCACCATCGGGACGATCACGCCGCGGGCTCCCGCGTCGAGGGCCTGGCCGATGACCGCCGGGTCGTTGGCCTCGACCCGGACGATGCCGGCGGGGCCGTGCCCGGCGTCGATCGCCATGAGGTTGTGCAGGATCCCCGAGTAGCCCATGAGGCCGTGCTGGCCGTCGAGGGCGATGTAGTCGTAGCCGGTCATGGCCAGGCGCTCGTTGGAGATCGGGGAGTCGAGCACCGACCAGTACCCCAGGGTCACCTCCTTGCTCTTGGCCTTGCGGATGACGTCGGTCGCGGGATGGGTCACGTCGGTGCCTGTCTTTCGTCTCGATCGGTTCTCGGTGTCCGGGGCGCTGAGGAGCCGTACGCCGCCGGGGTGTGCGCGGTGTGCGCCGTGCTCAGCGGTTGTAGGCGGGCATCGGGCCGCGCAGGGACGCCCCCACGCGCTCGCAGGCCTCGAGGACGGAGGCGTCGAGCGGGCCCCGGGCCAGCACGTCCAGGTTGGCCGTCAGCTGGTGCGGCTTGGAGCCGCCGAGCAGCACGGAGCCCGTGGCCGGCCGCGAGACGAGCCAGCGCAGCGCGAGCTCGATCAGCGGCATGCCGGCGTCCTCGGCGATCCCGGTCAGCTCTTCGATCGCGGCGAAGAGCTGCTCGTCCCAGTACCTCTCGCGGTACATCTCGGCGAGGCGGGAGTCCTGGAAGCGGCCGTCCTGCGGGGCCGAGTTGAAGCGGTGCCTGCCCGTGAGCAGCCCCCCGCCGAGCGGGTTGTACACCATGGTGTGCAGACCGGTGGTCCGCGCGAACTCGACGTACTCCTCCTCGATCCGCCGTGCCAGGAGGTTGTAGAGCTGCTGGGCGACGACCGGGCGCGGCGCGCCGTTGCGGTCGGCGGCCGCGTTGACCTCGGCGATCTGCCACGCCGCGAAGTTCGAGACCCCGAGGGCGCCGATCCGGCCCTCGTCGACGAGGGCCGCGACGGTCTGCAGGGTCTCGTCCAGGCCGGCCTGCCGGTCGGGCTGGTGCAGGTAGAAGAGGTCCACGCGCTCCGCCCGGAGGCGCCGCAGGCTGCCCTCGAGCGAGCGCCGGAGGCCCTGCTCGGACAGCGGGGAGTGCTCGCCGGCGTCCGGGTGGGGCATGCCCGCCTTGGTCGCGAGCACCACCTGGTCGAGGCGTCCGGCCAGCAGCTCCCCGAGCATCGTCTCCGTGGCCCCTCCGGCGTAGCCGTTGGCGGTGTCCACGGCGTTGATGCCGGCCTCGAGAGCGGTGTCCAGCATGGCGGCGGCGGCCTCGCGGCCGACGGTGTCGCCGAAGGTCATGGTGCCCAGCATCAGCGTGGACATCGGCCGGTCGATGCCGGTGAGGTGGACGGTCTCCATGGTGGTTCTTCTCCCTCGGGTGGGCGGTGCTGCACGACTCGATTGTTGCGTCTTTCACGGTGCCATGGTTGCGCGAAGTGCGCAACTGGTTTAGCGTGAAACGCGCAAAGACGATTGATCCGACGGACGGAGGGAGTGGCATGCGCGTCCTGGCCCTGGCCGACGACCTGTCCGGCGCCAACGAGGTCGCCGCGGTCCTGGCGGCACTGCCGCAGCACACGGACGGCGACCCGGTCCGCCCCGCGCCGTCCGTGTCCGCCACCGTGCGCGTCTCGCCCCGGCCGGCAGCCTCCGACGACGCCGCGGTCACCGTGGTCAACACCGACAACCGGCGTGGCACGCCCTCCCAGGCCGCGGGCCGCCTGCGCGCGGTCCTCGCCGCGGATCCCGCCGGCCCCGGGCGGACGCTGTTCCTGAAGTTCGACTCGTTGCTGCGCGGCCACATCGGGGCGCAGCTGCAGGCTGTTCCGGGCGCCGCCCCGGTGCTGTTCTGCCCGGCCGTTCCCGAACTGGGCCGCACGGTCCGGGACGGGGTGCTGCACGTGGACGGCACGCCCCTGGTGGAGACCGGGCTCTGGGCGGCCGAGCGGCAGGCGCCGGCGCGGACCGTCGCCGCGCAGCTGGCCCCGGCGCCGACCCGTCTCCTGGACCTCGGCACGATCCGGGGCGCCGGGCTGGCAAAGGCGCTGGCGCGGGCGGCCGCGGACGGCGCGGTGGCCGTCTGTGACGCAGAGTCCGCCGGGGATCTCGAGCGGATCGCCGCCGCCGGCCTGGCACAGGGCTTCGTCCTGGCCGGTGCCGCTGGGCTGGCCGCGGCTCTGGGGCGGCAGCTCGGCCTCCGGGAGTCCGGGCCGCTCGAATCGCTCGGGCCGCACGAGCCGCCGCAGCCGCGCCGGGCCGACGTGCTGATCGTGCTCGGCACCGCCAGTGCGGCCGCGCGCCGGCAGGCCGAGCAGCTCGCCGCCGCCGGTGTGCCCGTCCACCGGCTGCGTCCGGAGCAGATCCACGGATTTGCGCTCGAGCACCGGGGCACGGTCGCCGTGACCGTGGACGCCGCCGTGGATCCCACCATCTCGGACGCGCTCACCGCCGCGCTCACCGCGCTGGTGGAGCGTCACCACGCGGACCGGCACCTGGTGCTGAGCGGCGGGGAGACGGCCCAGGCCGTCCTGGCCGCCCTGGACGTCACCGAGCTCGTCCCGCTGCTCCAAGCCCATCCCGGTGCGGTGGTCAGCGTCGCTGCCGACGGCCGCCTCGTCACCACCCGCCCCGGCAGCTACGGGGCGCCCGACAGCCTGCTCCGGATCCTCACCGCCATGCACTTCCTGCAGGACACCACCCGAAAGGTCCCATCATGAGCTCTCCGTCCATCGCCGTCGCCACCGGCCGCCTGCTCGACGACTCCGCCGTGAGCACCCCCTATGTCGCCGTCACCATGGGCGACGGCGCCGGGATCGGCCCCGAGGTCACCGTGGCCGCCGTGCTGGACGAGTCGATCCTCGCCGAGTGCCGCCCGGTGGTGGTCGGCGACGCCTCCCGCCTGCGGGCCGCCGCCGAGACCATCGGCCGGACGATCGAGCTGCGCCGCATCGACGCGGTCGAGGACGCCGTCTTCGACGGCCGCACCGTCAACGTGTTCGACCTCGGGCTGCTGCCCGAGGACCTCCCCTGGGGCGAGCTGTCCCCGGTGGCCGGGGACGCGGCCTACCAGTACATCAAGGTGGCCTCCGAGCTCGCGATGGCCGGGAGGGTGCAGGCCATCTGCACCGCCCCGCTGAACAAGGAGGCGCTGCACGCCGGCGGGCACGTCTACCCCGGGCACACCGAGCTGCTGGCCGCCCTGACGGAGACCGAGGAGGTCTCCATGATGCTCTCCACCCCGAAGCTGCGCGTCATCCACGTCACCACGCACATCGGGCTCATCGACGCCGTGGCGAAGATCGAGCCCGGACTGGTGCAGCGCACCATCGAGCGCGGGCACGAGGCCCTCGTTCGCGCGGGCATCCCGCAGCCGCGGATCGGCGTGGCCGCCATCAACCCGCACGCCGGTGAGAACGGCCTGTTCGGCTACGACGAGGAGGCTCAGAAGATCGCCCCGGGCGTGGAGGCCGCCCGCGCCAACGGGGTGGACGCCGTGGGCCCGCTGCCCGCGGACACCCTGTTCTTCCTGGCCGGTCGCGGCGACTACGACCTGGTGGTGGCCATGTACCACGACCAGGGGCACGGGCCGGTGAAGGTCCTCGGGATCGAGGCCGGCGTGAACATCACCGTCGGGCTGCCGGTGATCCGCACCTCCGTGGACCACGGGACGGCGTTCGACATCGCGGGCAAGAACATCGCGGACTCTCGTAGCATGGTCGAGGCCCTGCACCAGGCCGCCGAGATGGCGACCCGCTGATCGGGCCGTCCCCGAGAACGAGCGGAGCCCCCATGACGATGCCGGCCAAGATCAGGCGGGAGAAGATCTACGACCTGGCGAAGACCAGCGGGCTGGCGTCGGTCGAGGAGCTCTCCGCGCGCTTCGAGGTCACGGCCTCCACCATCCGGCGCGACCTGGCCCTGCTCAACGAGCAGGGCCGGCTCGCCCGGACCTACGGCGGGGCGATGCCGCTGGATCCGCACCCGGAGGCGTCGCTGCGCCAGCGGGTCGGGGAGGCCTACGAGGAGAAGCAGTCCCTCGCCGGGTGGGCCGCGAAGCAGGTGCGGGCCGGTGAGCACGTCCTGCTCGACGGCGGTTCCACGGTCGGGGCGCTGGCGCACGAACTGCGCAGCCACCAGGACCTCGACGTCACCACGATCGGGATCAACACGCTGCAGGAGCTCAACGGCTGCCCCGGCATCCGGCTCTCCTGTCTGGGCGGGCAGCTCCGGGAGACCAGTCAGAGCTTCTACGGCCCGCTCACCGAGCTCGGCCTGGCCCGCATGACGTTCGACCGTGTCTTCCTCGGGGCCGACGCCGTCACGGCCGAGAACGGGATCTGCGAAGCGGACCACATGCAGACGCGGCTCAAGGAGCTCATGGCCGCCCGCAGCACCCACGTCTACGTGCTGGCCCACTCCGCGAAGATCGGCGCCCGCCCCTTCCACGCGTGGGCGGACCTGCCGCTGCCCTGGACGCTCGTGACGAACGCGGACGCCCCGGCTGACCAGGTGCAGCGGATGCGCGAGCGCGGGATCGCCGTGGAGCTCCTCGCCCCCGCCCGGGCCTGAGCGCCCGTCAGAGGGCCTGCACCAGGACGAGCACCGCGCCGGCGGTGGAGGCCGCCAGCCCCACCCGGCGCACGAGGACCTTGTCCAGGCGCCCGTTCACCACGCCCGAGGTGACGAAGCCGAGCAGCATGGCCGGGAGCAGCGCGGCGGCGAACAGCAGGACCTCCCGGTCGATGGAACCCACCGCCGTCAGCGCCGTGAGGGACACCAGGGCGCCGACCAGGAAGAAGGCGCTCATGGTGCCGCGGACCCGGGCCGGGGAGAAGCCGTGCCAGACCAGGGCCATGGGCGGGCCGCCGATGGCGGTGGCCGTGCCCATGAGTCCGGAGGCGGCCCCCGCGGCGGCGACCGCCGCCGGGCGCGGCCGGGGCTGCCAGCCGCAGACGCTGAGCAGCACGGCCAGCAGGACCGTGCCCGCCACCGCGAGGGCCAGGGCCTGCGGGGGCAGCGCCGCCACCAGCAGGGCCCCCGCCACCGTGCCCGGCACCATCCCGAGCAGCGCCCACCCGGTGCCGCGGAAGTCCACGGCGGTGCGGTCCCGCAGCACGCCGAAGACGGTGAGCCCCGCCGCGAGCAGCACGATGGAGCCGGGCAGCAGGCTGGGGTCCAGAAGGCTGATCACCGGGGCCGCGAGCATGCCGAGGCCGAACCCGATCGTGCCCTGGAGGCAGGACGCCAGGAACACCACGAAGGCGGCGAGGCCGAGCTCCAGCCCGGTCACCGATCGACCCCGATCACCGGACGGAGGCGCCGAGCACGTCGTCGGCCGGGGCGCCCGGTCGCCCGGCGCCCGGGGACCGCGGGATCAGCGCCACGGCCCCGGCGGCCACCAGGGCCACGGCGGCGAAGACGACGAAGTTCCACTGGAACGGCAGCGCCATCGCGCCGATCCAGCCGCCGATGAGCGGGCCGGAGATCGCCCCGATCCGGGCGAAGGACAGCGCCCAGCCGGTGGCGGTGGCCCGGGCGTAGGAGGGGTAGTAGTCGGCCACCCAGCCGGTGAGCACCAGCGAGGTGGAGATGGAGCCGATCCCGGCGAGGGCGACGAAGACGTAGTTGACCCAGATGCTGTTGGGGAACATCAGCAGCAGGATCCCCGCCCCGCCCAGCAGGTAGAAGGTCATCAGGATCAGCTTCTTGCCGTAGGCGTCGGCGGCGCGGCCCAGGGCGATGCCGCCGGCGGCGGAGGCGAGGCTGAAGACCACCAGGAACATCAGGGCCGGGCCCAGGGCGTAGCCGGCCGAGCGCATGATCGAGGGCAGCCAGGTGTTGAGCCCGTAGACCAGGACCATGCCGCAGAACAGCGAGATCCAGAAGAAGACGGTGGGCCGCAGCCAGTCGCGCGAGAACATCGCCGCGAGGGACTGCCGCCACCCCGCGGACCGCGGCGCCTCGGCCGGGGCCCAGTCACCGGGCACGTACGGCTCGACGCCCAGCCGGGCGGCCACCCGGGTGGCGTCCTCCGCACGGCCCTTGCCCACCAGGTACTCGAGGGACTCGGGCACGAGCCGGGCCAGCACCGGCAGCAGGAGCACCGGCACGAACCCGGCGCCCACCACCCACCGCCAGCCCAGCGTGGGCAGCAGCAGCAGCGCCACCAGCGCCGCGACCAGGATGCCCAGGGAGTAGCCGGAGTACATCAGCCCGTAGTTGAAGGAGCGCCGGCGCGGGGCGGAGTACTCGATGGTCAGGGCCGCGGCCACCGGGATGATCCCGCCCATGCCCAGCCCGCCGAGCAGCCGGAAGAGACCGAACAGCTCCGGGGTCGGGGCGAGGGCGGCGCCCAGCTGCATCGTGGTGAAGATCGCGACCGAGGCCAGCAGCATCCTCCGGCGCCCCACCCGGTCGGACAGCGTCCCGATGACCATCGCGCCGATGAGCATGCCGATCAGGGCATACGATCCCAGGCCGCCGAGCTCCAGCGGGGTCAGGTCCCAGGCGCGGTACTCCGCCAGGGCGGGCAGCACGGCGCCGAGCACGCCGACGTCGTAGCCCTCTGCCAGGATGGCCAGCCAGCAGGCGAGCAGCACGCGGCGGGTGGTGCGCTGCGGCACGGGCCAGGGGACGGGGGCGGATGCGGTCATGCGGGAGGCCCTTCGGCGAGGAGGCGCACCGGCCCGGCGGCTGCGGGACGGGGCCGGTGGTCCGGACCACTCGATTCTAGGGAACGATCTCCGCGGGACCGTTGTTGTCATGACGCAGTTGTATTCTCGTTCAAGCGTCGCGCTATCGCGGGCGCGCTGCACCGACCCCTGACCAGGACCGTGACATGACCTCCACCTCGTCGTCCGCACGGACGATCTCCGCCCTCCCGCCCGTCGAGGGCACGCCCGTCGACGCCGCGGGCGGTGGCGACGTCCGCCGCATCGGGGTGGACATCGGCGGCACAGCCATCAAGTACGCGCTCGTGGACCCGGTGCGCGGCGTGGTCGTCGGGCCGCTGCGGCGGATCCTCACGCCGTCCCCGGCCACGCCGGACGCCGTTGTCTCCGCCCTGCGGGCGGCGCTGGCGGAGCTGAGCGCCGGGCCCGACGCCGTGGACCCGCGCAGTCCCGTGGGCGTGGGCGTGCCGGGCATCATCGACCGCGGCATCACCCGCTCCGCCGTGCACCTGGACGACTCCTGGCTCGGCCGGCACGCCGGCCAGCTGCTCAGCGCCGGGCTGGACCGCGACGTCGCCGTGCTCAACGACGCCGACGCCGCCGGGCTGGCCGAGGCCCGCTTCGGGGCCGCCCGGGGGGTGGGCGGCACCGTCCTGATGATCACGCTGGGCACCGGCATCGGCTCGGCGCTGTTCCACGACGGGCAGCTGCTGCCCAACACCGAGCTGGGCCACGTGGACCTGGGCGGCCGGGACGTCGACGGCTGGGCCGGCGCCTCCGCCCGCGTGGCGGAGGGCCTCGACTGGCCGACGTACACGGGCCGGCTCCAGCGCTACCTCGCCCACCTGGAGACCCTCGTCTCCCCGGACCTGATCGTGCTGGGCGGGGGCATCAGCGAGCGGCACCAGCAGTTCCTGCCGCAGCTGCGGTTGCGCGCCCGGATCGTCCCCGCCCAGCTGCGCAACGCGGCCGGCATCATCGGCACCGCCCGCCAGGCGCACCTCGGCCGCTTCGTGATGCAGTAGCTCCCGGCGGGCCTGTCGCCGTCCGCGCAGCGCCGCTACGGTGAGCGGACGACGACGCCGACCCGCAGGAGGCTGGACCCATGACCGAGAACCCGCTCACCGACGCCGAGACGGCCCTGCTGCGCCGCTCCGTGGAGCTGGCCGCCGCGGCCCGGGAGGCCGGCAACCACCCGTTCGGGGCCCTGGTCGCCGACGAGTACGGCGAGATCGTGGCGGAGGCGTGGAACAACGCGCTGCCCCCGGACGGGGACCCGACCCAGCACGCCGAGCTGCGCGCCGTCGCCGCCGCGGTCCGGGCGATCGGGCCCGAGCAGATGCGCCGGGCCACGCTGTTCACCAGTGCGGAGCCCTGCGCCATGTGCACCGGCGCCGCGTACTGGACGGGGGTGGGCCGCATCGTCTACGGCCTCGCGGAGTCCTCGCTGCTGGCGCTCACCGGCGCGCACGAGCAGAACCCCACCCTGGACCTGCCCTGCCGGGAGGTGCTGCGCCACGGTCAGCGGGAGATCGCCGTGCTCGGCCCGCTGCTCGAGGACGAGGCCGCCCGGGTGCACGACGGGTACTGGGTCTGACCCGGGACCGCTCCGGGCCGTCCGGTCCGCCTCGCCGTCCGCGGCCCAGGCGGCGAGGCGGACGCATTCCGGTGGGTCAGTGCCGCACCGCGGCGGGACGCCCGGCGGTGAGCGCGCCCAGCGCGCCGGCGGCCAGCAGACCCGTCAGCACCAGCCCGACCACCCCGGCCAGGGCCACCGGGACGCCGGCGGTCTCCCCGTAGCCGGCGAGGACCGCGCCGGCGAGGGCGTGCGGCGCCGCGGCCTCCGCGAACGAGTAGGCCAGGGCCACCGACTCCAGTCCGTCCGGAGCGGAGGAGGCCACCGCGGAGAGCGCGGCCGCGCACAGCAGGCCGGCACCGGTCACGCCCAGTGCCCCGCGGCGGGCGCGGGCCGGGGCGAGCGGGCGGGTGTCGACGGCGGCCAGCCCCGGGGCCACGGCCAGGACCAGGGACAGGACGGCCACGGTGATCACGGCCTCCCCGACCCCGATCAGGGCGTGCACCCCCAGCATGGAGGCGGCCAGTCCGCCGGCGTCCACCGGTACGGTGCCGCCCACGGCGTACAGGCCGGAGAAGACCAGGGCGGCCGCCGGCACGGACAGCACGGCACCGAGCCCTGCCGCCGTGCGCGGCGCGGACCGGCCGAGCGGACGGGTCAGGAGCCTGCCCACGGCCCAGGCCACGGCCACCCCGACGACGGCCATCAGCGTCACGTTGGTGCCCAGGGCGGTGAGCCCGCCGTCGGCGAAGACGAGTGCCTGCACGGCCAGCACCACGGTCACCGAGAGCACGCCGAGCCACGGGCCCAGCAGCGCCGCGGCCAGGGCGGCGCCCAGGAAGTGACCGCTGGTGCCCGGCAGCACGGAGTAGTTGACCATCTGGGCGGCGAAGACGAAGCCCGTCACGGCCGCGGCAAAGCCCAGTCGGTGGACGGACGCCTGCTGCCTCACCTGCCAGGCGGCCACGGACACCCCGGTCAGCGCCACGGCGGCCGTGGTCGTGCTGACTGCCGGGTCGAGGAAATGGTCCGGAACGTGCATCGGGGAACCGCCCTTCGGGATCGCACTGGACCGGTCTCGGGTGAGACCGGTGCGATCCCGATGGTGCCAAGCCCGTGTTTCGCCGGGATGACGGACGGCGTCGGCAGGTGACGATGACGGACGACGACGGGCAGTGCCGCCGGACGGCGCCCGTGGGCGGCCCGGGTCGTGGGACGTGTCCGGACGACCGGCGGACCGGCCACGGTGTCTCGGGGGACGTCGGGCGGGTTGCCGGGAACCCGGGTCAGGGCCCGTCAGGCGGGGTGCGGGGGCTCCTCGGGCCGGCAGGAGTCGTCGCCCACGTCCTCGGCGGCGTCGACGGCCTCGGCCATGGCGTGCAGGAAGGCGGTGACGGTGGCGGCCTGGTCCGGGTCCAGGGCCCGGGCGGCGGCCAGCATGCGTTCGTGCATCCGGCCCAGGGTGGTGCGCACCTCGCAGTCGGCCTCGGCGGTGGCCACGATCACCAGGGCGCGGCGGTCGGTGGGGTGCGGGCGGCGGGCGACGTGGCCGGTGCGGGTGAGCCGGTCCAGCAGGGTGGTGGTGGAGGCCGAGGAGATGCCCAGCCGGGCGGCGAGGTCGCGGGGGCTCATCGGGGTGCCGGCGCGGTGGGCCTCGAGCAGGTAGCGCAGGGCCAGGACGTCCTTCTCGCCCATGCCCATGGAGTCCTTGGTGCGCCGGCGCATCGCGGTCTCGGCGGTGCGGTAGGCGCGCAGGGCCTCGAGCACCTGCACCGGTCCGGGCCCGGCGGCGTCGTCGGTGCCGTACCAGTAGCCGGAGGAGGTGGG